>DITH01000150.1:9404-11405 GCA_002422745.1 Alphaproteobacteria bacterium UBA6189 | reverse complement strand
CCGGCACGCTGTGCAACGCCGCTGCTGCGCTGATGGAGCAGGGAGCAAAATCCGTCTCAGCTTATGTCACGCACGGCGTGCTTTCCGGCCCGGCGGTGGAGCGCATCGAAGCGTCCGTCATGACCTCGTTGACGGTAACCGATTCCATCGCGCCTGCGGATCATGTGAAACACTGCAAGCAAATCCGCATCCTGTCGCTCGCTCCGTTGCTGGCCGAAGGCATCCGGCGGATTTCGGAAGAGACCTCGGTTTCCAGCCTGTTCGATTAGGTTGCAGCCGCCTACCGCATAGCGATTGACAGCCCCCCGCAAAACGCTTATACACCCCGCTCTTTTTCGACAAAGCAACCAGCAGGACGGGATATGCCCCGTCAGGCCAATAAAGGAGTCCCCCCATGGCAATCAAAGCCAATGTTGAATTTCAAGCAGAAACCCGCAAGGCCACCGGCACCGGCGCCGCGCGTCAGACCCGCCGCGAAGGCAAAGTGCCCGTCGCCGTGTACGCCAGTGGCAAGCCGAACCTGCACCTCGCCGTGAGTGCCAAGGAGCTGGGTCAGCATTATTTCAAAGGCGGCTTCATGAACAAAGTCGTGTCGCTGAAAGTGGACGGCAACGACCATTTCGCCATCCCGCGCGATATCCAGCTCGACCCGGTTTCGGATAAGATCGAACATGCCGACTTCCTCACTGTCGATGAAACGTCGGTGGTGAAAGTACTGGTGCCGATCCATTACAACAACGCCGACCGGGCGCTGGGCATCAAACGCGGCGGCGCGCTGAACATCGTGCGCCACGAGGTCGAGCTTTTCGCCCCCGTCACCAACATTCCGTCGACGATTGAAATCGACATCACCAACCTCAATATCGGTGATTCCATCCATATCGACAGCGTGGAACTGCCCGAGGGCGTGACCCCCGTGATCCGTGGCCGTGACTTCACGCTCGCCTCGATCGCCGGTCGCCGTAAAGAAGAGGAAGAAGCAGCGCCGACCGCCGCACCGTCGGCTGGCGCCGTACCGGCATCGACCGCCAAGGCCCCGGCCGAAGGCGATGCGAAAGCGCCGGCCAAGCCCGCCGCCAAGAAATAAGGCAAGGCCAACCCAAGACCAACGCCGCCGTGGGAAACGCTTCCCAGGCGGCGTTTTTCTTTCTAGGCTGCACGCATGCAACAGCAACCGTACCTTATCGTGGGCCTGGGCAATCCGGGGCCGGACTATGCCGGGCATCGCCATAATGTCGGGTTCATGGCGGTCGATGCGCTGGCCGAGGCGCTGAGTGCCGAGCCATTTAGCAAAAAATTCCACGGCGAAATCGCCGCGGCGGAACTCACGATCCCGCGTCGCGCCGAGGGGAGGGTAAGCCCCGCGTCACCCCTAAAACTCTTTTTGCTTAAACCCCATACCTACATGAACCATTCCGGCCGCGCCGTGCAGGCGGCGGCAGCGTTTTACAAAATTCCTCCGGCGCAGATTATCGTGCTGCAGGATGAGATCGACTTAGGCGTCGGTAAACTGCGTATCAAGCAGGGCGGGGGCGCCAACGGGCAGAACGGCATCCGCGATATCGATGCCGCGATCGGGCCCGATTACTGGCGTATTCGCCTGGGTATCGGTCGCCCGCCGCATGGCACGGTGCATAGCCATGTGCTGAGCAATTTCAGTAAGGACGAACAGTCCGATCTGGAAAAAATACTCGCCGCGCTGGCCCAGCATTTTGCCGTGTTCTTCAGCCATTCCCCGGCGGCTTTGATGAGCAAGGTGAGCGAAGCAACCCAGCCGCCACGCGAAAAGAACGCGAAGCCGGTGGACAAGGCGCAGCCAGCCAACTAAAACCCGCGCAAATCAACGTCAATCCGCCGCGCATCGCGCGAGTCGGGCGTAAAGGATGGTTATGGGGTTTAATTGTGGAATCGTCGGTCTGCCGAATGTCGGTAAGTCGACCCTGTTCAACGCACTGCTCAGCCAGCAGGCGGCGGAAGCGGCGAATTACCCGTTCTGCACCA
>DITH01000150.1:6765-9303 GCA_002422745.1 Alphaproteobacteria bacterium UBA6189 | reverse complement strand
CAGTTCCTCGCCAATATCCGCGAGACGGACGCGATCATTTATGTGCTGCGCTGTTTCGAAGATGGCGACATCGTGCATGTGGAAGGCTCGGTCGACCCCACGCGCGATGCGGAAATCATCGAGCTGGAGCTGATTCTCGCCGATCTCGAAAGCATGGAAAAGCGCGCCGACAACCTGGCCAAAAAAGCCAAAGGCGGCGACAAGGAAGCGATGGCCACCGCGGCCCTGGTCAACGCCGTGCTGCCCCTGCTGCGCGAGGGCAAACCGGCGCGGCTTTACACGCCCGCCGACCGCGACGAGGCCAAGCGGTTCAAACAGCTGCAGCTGCTTACCAGCAAACCCGCCATGTATGTGTTAAACGTGGAAGAGGGATCGGCCGCCAACGGTAACAGCCTGTCGGCCACCGCGGCGGCAATGGCTGCCGAAAAAGGCGCGCAGGCGGTGGTGATTTCCGCTAAGATCGAGGCCGAAATGGCCGGGCTTTCCGCCGACGAAAAACAGGAATTCCTTACCGATTTGGGGCTGAAAGAAACGGGCCTCGCCAGTATCGTGCGCGCTGGGTTCACCCTGCTGGAGCTGATTACCTTTTTCACCGTCGGCCCGAAAGAAGCGCGTGCCTGGAACGTACGTCACGGGGCCTGTGCGCCGGAAGCGGCCGGGGTGATCCATACCGATTTCGAAAAAGGCTTCATCCGTGCCGAGACCATCGCCTATGCCGATTACGTGCAGTATAATGGCGAGCAGGGCGCGAAAGAGGCGGGCAAGCTGCGTCTGGAAGGCAAGGAATACCCGGTCGCTGATGGCGACGTGTTCCATTTCCGCTTCAACGTGTAGCCTGGTGCGCGGCGCCTTCCCGGGTTGCGGGAGGGGGCGAGCTTCGGTACACTGGAGACAGACAAGAGGTATGCAATGTTCCCGCGCTGGCTTTCCTGGCTCATCATCGCCTTTCTGGCGTATGTGATCATTCTCGGTAACCGCCAGGCACCCGAGCCGTTGCCCCAACCGGCCCCCGAATCCGCCAGCGTCGTGCCCGATACCGAATCCTACCCCGCCTTGCATGCCTTGATCGATGGCGAGCGCTGGGTACGTGGCATTAACCCGGAATACCGAAGCGTAGAGGATGCCTGTGCCATGCCTGCCCGCGATACGGCCGCCATCGCCGTACCCACCGCCGTGATCCTGAATGAGGGCGAGGGCGAGGCAGCCAGCTGTGGCACCAGCATCGCCGTCGCGGTGACGCAGCAGGACATGCGTAACCGCGCGAAGAAGCTGCCAGACGTGACGTTGACCCTGGGCGAGCAGCCGGGACTCGATGGCCTGCTGCTGGGTATGCGGCCCAACGAGCTGCGCCAGCTCACCCTGCAGGTCGCGCCCGAAGGCTACGCCACGTTGCCGGGCCTGACCGGCGGCCATTGGACCGTACTGCAGGTACGCCGCATCGCGACGCCTTAGGCGCGAAAAAGAAAAGCCGGGCCCAAAGGCCCGGCTCAAGCATAACAGGGAGGCTATTCGCTCGCGCCCGGGAAGGGGGAGCGAAGACAAGTGCGGCGGTAAAACCGGCCGCGCAAGTGGCGGGGAACATAGGGATTGGGCCGGGCGATGCAAGCAAAATATTGCCCTGCACAAGCCAATTTTATAACTTTTTTATTTATCAGCAAAAACAAAGCATTATAAGTTTAGCTTATACACAAACTTGTGCCCAATCGGCCTGCTCGTCCTAAAAATTCGATTCGGTGAGCTTTTGCGTCACGAAACTGCGGAACACCGCGATGCGCTTGGAGTTCTTCAGCTCCATGGGGTACTGATAATAGGCTTGGGTGGCCGGGCCCTCGATTTCCGGCAGCACGCGGCTGACATGGCGGGTGCGATGCATCAGGTAATCGGGCAGGGCGGCGATGCCCATCCCCTGCTTGACGGCGGTGCGAATGGCGAGCAGCGAATTCACGCGGAAAAACGGCCGCAGTTCGCGCCCGGCCTTGGTTTCAAACAGCCAGTTCACATCGGCGAAGGGCAAATGCCCGCCGCCCGTTTCGAAACCCAGCAGTTTATGGTGCTTTAAATCCTGCATACTGGTCGGCATGCCGTACTGGCGCAGGTAATCGTTGCTGGCATAGAGCGAATTGCGCAAGGTCATCAGCGGCAGTTGGATCACGTCGGGCTGGCGGGCGCTGTTGACCGGGTGAAAGCGCAGCGCTGCATCGGCCTCGCGGGTGCTTAAATCGGGCTCGCGGTCGGCGCAGATCAGCGTGACGTGGATATCGGGGTAGAGGTCGGTATATTCCTTCATCTGCTGGGCCAGCCAGATCGTGCCGAAGGTGGATGGCACGGAAAGCCGGAACGGGCCTTTCGGTTTGGCCGAGGATTCGGTGAGCGATACTTCCGTGACCTGCAGCTTGGCGACCATTTCGGCAACGGTACGAAACAGGATTTCGCCCTGCTCGGTGAGGGTCAGCCCGCGGGCGTGGCGATGAAACAGCGGCAGGCCCAGCCGTTCTTCCAATGCGCCGATATGGCGCGACACCGCCGATTGCGACAGGC
>DITH01000150.1:0-6749 GCA_002422745.1 Alphaproteobacteria bacterium UBA6189 | reverse complement strand
ATCCGCAGCTTGTCCCAATCCATCGCTTCCCCCAGCGCTGTTAGCTATGCATTTAGCGCAATGCTATAGGGAAATAAAGCACGAAATTTGCCCAGCAAATTGCAATTATTGCAAGGCTAGCGGGCCATGGCAGCGGCCACGGCGGGCGCAGGCTGGCGATTATCGTTGATTTGCCGGTGGGTAGGCCGTGGCGGCGGGTCGCCCGCCAGTAGGGGAACATCGTCCAGTATCCCGCCCCAGCGCCGGGCAATGTCGATTTGCGCGGCACTGTCGAACCGCGCCCCATTGAGGCTGACCTTGTGCAAACAGGCGCCGCGCAGATCGATGCCGCTGAGATTCACCCCATCGAGGCGAATCAGTTCGTCGCGCCCCAGCTTGTCCTGGCAGCGGTTGAAGGCGGATATGTTGGTGCGCAGCAGGTCGAGCCAGTAATTGCGCTGAAAAAGGGGCGATGCATGATCCATAGCACGGCGTATAGCAGACGCAGCCCACACCGAGGATGACGATTGGATGAAAGTTTACGCCGCGTGCGCCGCGTCGTTGATCACGCCGTGATGCTCGAGGAATTTTTGCGCCTCGAGTGCCGCCATGCAGCCGGTGCCGGCGGCAGTAACGGCCTGGCGGAAGATTTTATCCTGCACGTCGCCTGCCGCGAACACGCCGGGCACATTGGTTTGGGTGCTGCCCGGCTTGGTGATGAGGTATTTGTCGTCGTCCATCGCCAGCTGGTCGGCAAAGAGTTTGGTGTTGGGGTCATGACCGATCGCGACGAATGCCCCATCCACTTTTAACTCGCGTTGCTCGCCGGAATGCACGTTTTTCAGTTTCAGGTGGGTCAGCGAAGGCGGATTATCGGTGCCGCAGAATTCCTCGACCACACTGTCCCAGATCACCGAGATATTGGCAGTATTGAACAGGCGCTCCTGGCCGATTTTCTCGGCACGCAAACTATCGCGGCGATGCACCAGCGTAACCGATTTGCAGATATTCGACAAATAGAGTGCTTCCTCGACCGCCGAGTTACCGCCGCCGATCACGGCGACATCGCGGTTTTTGAAGAAAAACCCGTCGCAGGTGGCGCAGGCCGACACGCCGAAATTCTGGAATTGTTGTTCGCCCTTGGTGCCCAGCCAGCGCGCCGATGCGCCGGTCGCGATCACTAATGTGTCGCCCACATAGGTATCGCCCGAATCGCCTTTGGCGACGAAGGGGCGTTTCGACAGATCCACTTCAATGATTGTGTCGTGAATGATTTCGGTGCCGACATGTTTTGCCTGCGCTTCCATCTGTTCCATCAGCCAGGGGCCTTTTACCGCATCGGCGAAACCGGGAAAATTCTCGACATCGGTGGTGATGGTAAGCTGCCCGCCGGGTTGCATACCATGCACCATGATGGGTTTGAGCGCGGCGCGCGCCGCGTAAATCGCCGCCGTGCAACCTGCTGCGCCGGAGCCGATGATGAGGACGGGGGTTTTATGTTCAGCCATGGGATGCCACCTTAAAAAAGCAATGTCGGGAAGGAAGGAGTGTCGGGATACTGCGCCAGCCAGGCATGCTGCCAGGCGATTTCCGACGCTTGCGCTCGGTAAATATCGTTGGCTAGCGCGCGAATCTCGGGGTTAACGCCGCGGGCAATGAGCATCGCCGCCATATCGATGGCCCCCTGATGATGCGGAATCATGGCCAGCACGAAATCGCGATCGGCATCGCCGGTATAGGAAATCGCCATGGCGCGGTGCATCTGTTGCATGGCGGCACCGTAATAATCTTCTGCCCCCTGGCGGGCGACGCCGCGATCGCGCCCGCGCAGCCATTGCTTCATGAAGCGGATTTCAATGTCCTGCGCGAAAATAATCCAACGGCTGAATTGTTTCAGATGCGCGTCGCGCCCATAGGCAAGCTGGATGCGCGCCATATCGACCGCCGCCTGGTGATGCGGGATCATCTGGCGGACGAAATCGACATCCGCATTGCCCGACATGCCGTGCTTCATGTCGCGATGCATCGTCGCCATCGCCTGCTTGTAGCCGCGGGTAGCGGGCGTATCCACTGCCGCTTCCGCCTGCGAATGCGCGGCGTGGTGGTGATGTCGGTCGTGCCCCTGCTGTGCCTGCGCGGCAGGGCTGCCGAGTAGCAGGAGGGCGAGGGGAAGAAAGACAAAACGAGGCTTCATATCGTCTCCCATCGCCAGTCCCCAGTCGCCAGCGCCAGATGCTGGCAACTGGGGACAGATAACTGGCGACTCACTAGATCGCTTGCGCGTGCTCTTTCAGGTACGAGGCGACGCCTTCAGCCGTCGGCTTCATGCCTTTGCCGCCTTTTTTCCAGTTGGCGGGGCAGACTTCGCCCTGCTCGTCGTGGAAGATCAGCGCATCGAGCATGCGGATGGCCTCGTCGACATTGCGGCCGAGCGGCAGGTCGTTGATGACCTGATGACGCACGATGCCGTTTTTATCGATCAGGAAGGTGCCGCGGAAGGCCACCGCGTCGCCGGTCAGCACGTCGTACGAACGGGCGATCGACTTGGTAAGGTCGGCCACCAGCGGGAATTGCACATCGCCGATGCCGCCCTTGTCGCGCGGGGTTTGCTTCCAGGCATGGTGGGTGAAATGCGAATCGACCGACACGCCGATCACTTCGGCACCGCGCTTTTTAAATTCCTCGACCCGGTTGTCGAAGGCGATGATTTCCGACGGGCAGACGAAGGTGAAATCGAGCGGCCAGAAAAACACGAGAGAGTATTTACCCTTGGTATATTCCTTGAGGTTGAACTTCTCGTTCATTTTATTGTCGGGCATCACGGCGGTGGCGGTGAAATCGGGGGCTTCTTTACCGACGAGTACGGACATAGTCTTTCTCCTTATTGAGCGGCGCGCATGAGGCCGCGCGGTGAATCAGAATCGAACGGAATATAGGCGCATTTCGCGACAGCGCAACCACCGAGGCGGCGAACTAAAAAATATTGCGGAAGACGGCGGCGCAAAGCAGACGATTATCGTCGAGATTATAGCTGGCGTCGAGGTCGCCTTGCGTGGTCGTGCCGTCATCCGCCACGCCGCAAATATTCCAGTAAATCGCGATCAGCCGTCCATAGGCGGGCCTGCCATCGTCGATTTTTGTATCGATATTCCAAAGCTCTTCCGGCCGCAACACTTGCCCATAAGGGGCAGTGCCGGCGATTACCCCCCCAAAGCGCAACACATTGCCATATTGGGTGCTGTATAAATATCCGTCGGACGTAATATACTGTGCGCTCCAGCCGCTATTGGCCAGTTTCGACGCCGGGTGGTTGGTGCCGAGCAGGTGGTCATGCCCCGCTGCTGTGCCGGCAATGCCGGTATATTCCCCCTCGATCAAGCCCGCTTTAGCCAGTTGCCGCCAGAATTGAAATCCACCAGCGCTGTAATTGGGCGCGCCAGACCAGCCATCGATCTGCCCGTCGCCATTCCCATCGCACACACCGCTGGCCACCACCGCAGCGGAGGAATTGGTCGGGCAGGTAGAATGGTTTTGTAGCCGCCCCCATACCCGCGTAGCGTGTGGGAAGTCTCCCGGCAGGGCGAAATATTTATCTTTAAAGGCAAGGGTGGCGGTGCGGTAGCGGTCGAACTCGGTGGTGACAGCGCGTAGCTCCGAGGCGCGGATGAGCGACCGCCCGGCCAGAATGCCGCCCACCAGCAGGCCCAGAATCACCAGCACGATGGATAGCTCGACCAGACTGAATCCGCGATGCATCAGAACACCTTCCGGAAAATCAATGCGCACTGGACCGTCGATATATTAAGTCGATAAGATGCAGAAAAATCATTAACAGTGGCAGCATTGGTACAGGAATTATTTGCATTAGCTAAGAAACGCCCACTCCCTGGATTGCCATCATCGATTTTAGTGTCGATGTTCCAAGCATTCTCAGGCGTTGCCACTGGGGCACGTAAATAAGAATTTGATACCTTAGCCCCAAAAAAGAAGGCATTTCCATAATCCACATTAAACTGAGAAGCATGTGGGGTTGGATTAGCAGAAGCCGACCATCCCGCACTGGGATTAAATTTCGAAATAGGGGCATTAATACCTGGGGTTACCTCCCAGCCACTAGGCGAATCTGAGCCTAGGCCTGTGTAATCACCTTCGATTAATGCACTGAAAGACATGTGCTGCCAAAATCGATGACGTTCGAGGGACGATGTAACAGAAATCATACCATCGCCATTACCATTACATGTTCCAGGTGCTCCCACATTACCCGTGGCCCAATTGCACATACTGCTGTCTTTTCCCCAAAAGGACGTCGCATTTGGCATGTCACCCGGCAGGGCGAAATATTTGTCTTTAAAGGCGAGGGTGGCGGTGCGGTAGCGGTCGAACTCGGTGGTGACAGCGCGTAGCTCCGAGGCGCGGATGAGCGACCGCCCGGCCAGAATGCCGCCCACCAGCAGGCCGAGAATGACCAGCACGATGGATAGCTCGACCAAACTGAATCCGCGACGCATGGCGCGAGGATAACCAATTGGCGATACTTACACAAGCGCCTGCGGGAAGCGCTTGCGGATTTCATTGGCGACCTGCCCGGCATCATCCAGCGGCGAGGCGGGCCGCCAGTCGAGATTGGCTTCGGCATTGAGCGGGCGGGCCATGCCGCGCTCGAACAATTGCGCATGCATGGCGCGGTGCTTGGGCGGCAGTATCTCGGGCCGGGTAAACAGGTAAACCGGCTTATCGGCGACGCAGGCCTCGGTGCACATCGACAGCGAATCGCCGGTAACGATAATACCATCCGCCGCGCCGAGCAGGCCGAGATAAGGGTTATCTTTGTCGGTATCCCAGCGGTGCAGCAGGTGCGGCACGGACAGCAGCGGTTCCATCAGCGCAATGGCTTCGGGCGGCGTGCGGCGGCTGGTGGTGATGAGCAGCGAACCTGTTCCGGCCATATCCTGCGCGCGGCGGATCAATTCACGCCAATCGGCCGGTTTATAATGGCCCTGCTTGGTCGAGCCGCCGAGCACAAGCGCCACCCAGGGGCGCGGCAAATGCGAAAATTGCGGCGCCCATGCTTCGGCCGCGACGCTCAGGGTTTCGGGCGTGACGGCATGTAGCGGCGCCAGGGTCCGCATCACGTTCGGCCGCTCGGGCGCGCTGTCATGGGCCGGGGCGGCGATCAGGTCGATATCGGTATAATCGCCGGGCCACATCAAATAGACGGTGACGGTGCTGGGCGATTGTTTCTTGATGTAGCGCAGCACGGGTAGGGTGCGGCGGCCGGCGGCGATGACAAGACGGGGCCACGGCGCCGCGATCGGCGCGGAACGGTTGACATCAACCGCCCAGAGACGGGCGCCCAGCAGCCGGTTGGGCAGCACGGTGAGGGCGTTATATTCCAGCCGTTTGAGCACATAGGGAATGCCGAGCTTGGCAATCACGCCCAGCACCTGCCCGGTATGGCCCGTTCGGTTATCGACAAGTCCCCAGATCACCATGCGCTCAACAGTCCTTCGTTCCGCTCAGTGTACGTTTGAGCGCGGGGGTTTGCCAAGCACCGCTTGAGACGGCTCGGCGCCGTGCTTGCAGTTTTACAGTAAGCGCGGCAAGAAGGTCGCGCCGGATGTGCTACTTATAGGTGACTTTCAGCACTTCGTAGAACCGGGTGCCTTTCGGCGTGGCGACTTCCACATTATGGCCCGATTTTTTGCCAATCAGCGCGCGGCCGATGGGTGCGGAGGTCGAGATCAGGTTACGTTTGATGTCGGCTTCGTAATCGCCGACGATCTGGTAGGTAATCTCTTCGTCGGTCTCTTCGTCGACCAGCGTCACCGTGGCGCCGAATTTGATATGCTCGTGCCCTTCAAAATTTTCCACCTCGATGATTTCGGCGCGGCTGATGACGGCTTCCAGCTCCTGCAGCCGGCCTTCGATGAAGCTCTGCTTCTCTTTGGCCGCGTGGTACTCGGCATTCTCCGACAAATCGCCATGGGCGCGCGCTTCGGCAATCGCCTCGATAATCGCGGGACGCTCAACGGATTTCAGGTTTTTCAATTCTTTCTCAAGCCGTGCGTAACCGACGGCGGTCATCGGGATTTTTTCCATATATGCTCACTCATGCGTCATTCCCGCGTTTGCGGGAATTCAAGGTAAAAAAGATAAACCCGTCAGGGACGAATGAAGCGTTCCCGAATCGGGGGTAGAACATGCGTTGGATTCCTGCCTATGCAGGAATGACGGGGATGGGGTTACGCCGCCTCCGTGGCGGCACTGGCAGCAACGTAACGCTGCAACGGCGAAACTTCAAGCCCTTCTGCTTTTCCCTTCAGCGCGCCGATCGCCTGGGTGATCGCCCGCGCCCCCGACATGGTGGTGGAATACGGGATTTTCTGCATCAGCGCCGTTTTACGGATGGAGGAGGAGTCGGCAATCGCCTGCGCGCCTTCGGTCGTGTTGAAGACCAGCTTGATCTCGCCGTCTTTCATCAGATCGATAATATGCGGCCGCCCTTCGCGCACCTTATTGACAAAGGTGACGGGCAATCCCTGCTGCTCGAGATACTGGCCGGTGCCGCGCGTGCACACCACTTCGAGTCCGAGCGCAACCAGCTCGCGGGCAATGGTGGCGGCCATCAGCTTATCGCGGTCTTTCACCGAGAGGAACACTTTGCCCGAACGCGGCAGCACGGAGCCGGCGCCGATGAAGCCTTTGGCGAAGGCGGCGGCGAACTGGCGGTCGAGTCCCATGGTTTCGCCGGTCGATTTCATTTCCGG
>DITH01000073.1 GCA_002422745.1 Alphaproteobacteria bacterium UBA6189 | reverse complement strand
GCGTTCCGCCGTGCCATGAAGCGCGCGGTGCAGTCGGCCCTGCGTATGGGCGCTGAAGGTATCCGTATTAACGTATCGGGTCGCCTGGGTGGCGCCGAGATCAGCCGCATGGAATGGTACCGTGAAGGCCGGGTGCCACTTCATACCTTGCGTGCCGATGTAGACTATGGTACAGCGACCGCCCTCACGACGTACGGGATCATCGGCGTCAAGGTGTGGGTGTTCAAAGGGGAAATCCGTAAGGACGAAGAGCAACAACGCATGCCGGGCACCTCGGCCAGCTTTGCTGCCGCGTCCTAACAGGCTGAGAAAGAGTAGGAAAACAGGTTATGATGCAACCCAAACGCACCAAGTACCGCAAGCAGCATAAAGGCCGTATTTCCGGCGCTGCGAAGGGCGGTTCGTCGCTCGCGTTCGGCCAGTTCGGCCTGAAAGCGATGCAGCCGGAGCGTATCACCGCTCGCCAGATCGAAGCGGCCCGCCGCGCCATCAGCCGCCACGTGAAGCGCGTGGGCCGGATGTGGATCCGTATCTTCCCGGATGTTCCGGTATCGAAAAAGCCTGCCGAAGTACGGATGGGTTCCGGTAAAGGAAGCGTCGAATACTGGGCCGCACGCGTGGAGCCGGGCCGTATTCTGTTCGAGATCGACGGTGTGCCGGAGCAACTGGCCCGCGAGGCGTTTGAACGCGCCAGCGCCAAGCTGCCGATCAAAACGAAATTCATTGCCCGCGTCGAAGCATAAGGAGCAGGACCATGGCAAAAGCAAAACAAGACGATTGGAAAGGCAAGTCGGCCGATGAACTCAAGGTTCAGGTCGCCGAGCTGAAAAAAGAACTGTTCAACCTGCGCTTCCAGCAAGCGTCGGGCGAGCTAAGCAACACGGCGCGTTTTCGCGAAGCCAAGCGCGAGATTGCCCGTATCTTAACCCATCTGCGTAGCTCGCAGAACGCTGCATAATAAGGAACGAATCATGCCAAAACGTATTCTGCAGGGTGTAGTGGTTAGCGACAAAACTACCAAAACCGTCACGGTAAAGGTAGAACGCAAAATCAAGCACCCGATCTATGGGAAAATCATTCGCCGCAGCAAGAAATATGCGGCGCATGACGAGCAAGGCTGCAAAACCGGCGATGTTGTACGCATCGTTGAAAGCGCGCCGATCAGTAAAACCAAGCGCTGGGCTGTGGTGGAGAAAGTCTCCTCCGCGCCGGAAGTCGCATAACGGGCCGGGTAGGAGACAGTTATGATCCAGATGCAAAGCCGCATGGATGTTGCCGATAACTCAGGCGCCAAAGAAGTGATGTGCGTGAAAGTTCTCGGTGGCTCGCATCGTAAAACCGCATCGATCGGCGATATTATCGTCGTGTCGGTGAAGGATGCGATCCCGCGGGGTAAAGTGAAAAAAGGCGACGTGCACCGCGCCGTAATCGTGCGCACCAAGTTCGCGACCAAGCGCCAGGATGGCTCGTCCATCCGCTTTGATCGCAACGCGGCCGTGCTGATCAACAAGCAGGGCGAGCCGATCGGTACGCGTATCTTCGGGCCGGTGGCTCGCGAGCTGCGTGCTAAGAAATTTATGAAAATCGTGTCGCTGGCACCGGAGGTTCTGTAGTCATGGCTGCTAAAATTAAAAAGGGCGATAAAGTCGTCGTACTGACCGGCAAGGACAAAGGCAAAACCGGCGAAGTGACCAAAGTGCTGGTTGCCGAGTCGAAGCTGCTCGTGTCGGGCATCAACCTGGTTAAAAAGCACGAGAAGCCCAGCATGAAAACGCAAGGTGGCATCACCACCAAAGAAGCGCCGATTCATGTGAGCAACGTAGCACTTGCCGATCCGAAGGATGGCAAGGCGACCCGCGTCGGCTTTTCGATCGATAAGGATGGCAAGAAACAGCGTATTGCTAAACGTTCCGGCGAAAAGCTGAGCGCGTAAGTTAAACAAGAAGGAAGAAGTACCATGGCAACCGAGAAAAAACCCGCTGCGAAGGCCGCTAAAACGGCCGCGCCCAAGGCGGATAAAGCTGCACCGAAGGCGGAAAAGAAAGCCGCTGCACCGGTGAAGCAGGGCGAAACCCTGGCCGGCGATGCAAAGCAGCCGCGCCTCCAGCTGGCCTACGAGAATGAAATCGTACCGGCGCTGAAGGAAAAGTTCGGCTACAAAAACCCGATGCAGGTGCCGCGTCTGACCAAAATCGTCATCAATATGGGTGTCGGTGAAGCGGTGGCGGACCAGAAGCAGATCCAGTCGGCTGCGGAAGAAATGGGACTCATCGCCGGGCAAAAGCCGGTGATCACTAAGGCGAAAAAAGCCGAGGCCAGCTTCAAGCTGCGCACCGGCCTGCAGATCGGTTGCCGCGTTACCCTGCGCAAGCAGCGCATGTACGAGTTCCTCGACCGTTTCGTCACTGTCGCCATGCCGCGTATTCGCGATTTCCGTGGTGTGAATCCCAAAAGCTTCGATGGCCGGGGTAACTACAATATGGGCCTGAAAGAGCAGCTCATTTTCCCGGAGATCAACTATGACCGCGTCGATCATGTGCGCGGCATGGATATCACCATCGTGACCACCGCCCGCAATGACGAGGAAGCACGCGCCCTGCTCGAAGGGTTTAACGTGCCGTTCCGTAAATAGGAGTATTAGATGTCGAAACTTTGCATGAAAGAACGGGAAAGAAAGCGCCGCGGCCTGAACGCGTCGCAGCGTTCGAAACGCGCCAAACTCAAGGAAGTGATCATGGACCGTGATCTGCCGATCGAGGAGCGTTTCGCCGCCACCCAGAAACTGGCCGAAATGCCGCGTAACGGCAGCCGGGTACGTCAGCGCAATCGCTGCGAACTGACCGGCCGTGGTCGTGGCTACTACCGTAAATTCCGCCTGTGCCGGAACAAACTGCGCGAGCTCGGCTCGTTCGGCATGATTCCCGGCCTCATCAAAGCTAGCTGGTAAGGAGAAAACACATGGCTACTGATCGTGTTGCTGATTTCTTGACCCGCCTGCGCAATGCGTACAAGGCGCGTCTGTATAACGTAAACTGCCCGGCCTCGAGCCTGCTGGCCGATATCTGCCAGGTGCTGGAAGCGGAAGGTTACATCAAGGCATTCCGCGTGGAAGAAAACGGGGCGAAGAAAAACCTCGTGGTCGAGTTGAAATATGTCGAAGGCGAACCGGCGATCCGCGAACTCAAGCGCGTGTCGAAATCAGGTCTTCGGAAATATTCGAACGTGGCGAAATTGCCGAAACATTATAACGGGCTTGGTATTTCCATCCTGTCGACCAGCAAAGGTGTGATGAGCGATTTCGCGGCACGCCAACAGCATGTCGGCGGTGAAGTGCTCTGCACCGTATTCTAAGGGAGTTAAAATCATGTCACGCCTTGGTAAATTGCCAGTCGCGCTGCCGGATAAAGTGACGGTCAATGTTGATCCGTCCTCGATCACGGTGAAGGGCCCGAAAGGGGAACTGACCACCGTTAACACCGCGGAAGTGGTGGTGGAACTGACCGACGGCCAGGTATGGGTGAAGCCCGCCAACGATTCGAAGCGCTCGCGCGCCATGTGGGGTACCGTGCGTGCCAACGTGAAGAATCTGGTGGAAGGCGTCACCAACGGTTACAAAAAACAACTCGATATCACCGGCGTCGGTTACCGTGCCGCGGTACAGGGCCAGATCCTGACCTTGGCGCTCGGCTACAGCCACGATATCAAATACATCGTGCCGACGGATGTCACGGTGGCGGTGGAGAAGCAAACCACGGTTATTCTGAGCTCGGCCAACAAGCAAAAGCTTGGGCAAGTGGCGGCCGAAATCCGCTCGCTGCGTCCGCCGGAGCCGTATAAAGGCAAAGGGATTAAGTACTCGACGGAAACCGTGCGTCGTAAAGAAGGCAAGAAGAAATAGTAACTAGCGCCGAGCATCGGGAGCCGAGTGGCTCATGACGATCGGCAATATTAAACATGTAAAGGAGGAGTGAGAAGGAGAAGGGCTTACGGACGGGATAGTTTCGACAATCCTGACTCTCGACTCTCATCACTAAGATTATGGCAAAAGTTGATAATTTCACACGCCGCAAAAACCGCGTTCGCTACCAGCTTCGCAAGAAGGCTGCGGGCCGCGTTCGCCTCAGCGTCCACCGTTCGGGCAAACATATTTACGCCCAGCTCATCGACGATGCGCAGGGTAAAACCCTCGCGGCCGCGTCGACGCTGGACAAAGACCTGCGCACCAAGGGCGGCGCTTCGGTAGATGCGGCGAAAGCCGTGGGTACCTTGATCGCCCAACGCGCCAAGGACGCGAAAGTGGACCATGTGGTATTCGACCGCGGTGGCTTCCTCTTCCACGGCCGTATCAAAGCACTTGCCGATGCCGCGCGTGAAGCCGGCCTCGCATTCTAACGGATAAAGGACTGAATCATGGCACATGAACAAGAACGTCATCAGGATCGCGAAGGCGAAGGCATGATCGACCGTCTGGTCTCGATCAACCGCGTAGCGAAAGTGGTAAAAGGTGGCCGTCGTTTCGGTTTCGCTGCGCTGGTCGTAGTGGGCGATGGTAAAGGCAAAGTCGGTTTCGGCACCGGCAAAGCGAAAGAAGTTCAGGATGCCGTACGCAAGGCAACCGACTCCGCCAAAAAATCGATGATTCGCATTCCGCTGCGCGAGTCGCGCACGCTGCACCACGATATTAAAGGCCGCTTCGGTGCGGGCCGCGTGATGCTGCGTTCGGCACCCGCCGGTACCGGGATCATCGCTGGCGGCCCGATGCGTGCGATCTTCGAAGCGCTCGGTGTGCACGATGTGGTCGCTAAGTCGACCGGCACCTCGAACCCGCACAACATGGTGAAAGCCACGTTCGCAGCGCTGAAAACTATGAACAGCCCCCGCCTGGTAGCCACCCGCCGCACGATGAAAGTCGGCGAAGTGGTGGAACGCCGCGAAACCGGCGCCAAGTCCCTTGGCGTGCATAACGAAGCTGAGTAAGGAATAGATCATGGCAACCGCGAAAAAAACCATCAAAGTCGAGCAGATCGCTAGCCCGATCGGCCGGACTGTCAGCCAGGAAGCAACGCTGAAAGGCCTCGGCCTCGGCAAAATCCGCCGTACCCGCGAGCTGGAAGATACCCCGGCCGTGCGCGGCATGATCAACAAGGTGCAGCACCTGGTGCGCATTGTTGAGGCAAAGTAATTTTAAGTGGCCCGGTGGGACTGCCCATCGGCGCAAGGAGAGCACCATGCAATTGAATGAACTGAATGACAACCCCGGCGCCCGCAAGAAGCGCATGCGCATCGGTCGCGGTATCGGCTCGGGTAAAGGCAAAACCGGCGGCCGTGGCGGTAAAGGCCAAACGGCCCGTTCGGGCGTGGCCATTAAAGGCTTCGAGGGTGGGCAGATGCCGATCCATCGCCGCCTGCCCAAACGTGGCTTCAATAACTACACCCGCGTCGAGTTCGATGTGGTTACCCTGCGCGACCTGCAGGTGCTGGTCGATAACGGCACGTTCAAGGCTGGTGACACGGTAAGCACCGCAGCGCTGAAAGAAAAAGGCATCGTACCGAAAAATGCCGAGGGCGTGAAAATCCTCAGCAAGGGCGAACTGAAAGCCAAGCTGTCGATTGATGTCGAGCGTGCGTCGGCCACGGTGAAAGCCGCTATCGAGAAACTCGGCGGTAGCGTCACGGTGAAAGCCAAAGCGCCCAAGCGCGAGAAGGTGAAGAAAGATCTGAAAACCGGCAAGGCAGTAAAAGCGTAGTCGCCGGGGATAGGGAAAAAGTGCAAAGCCCGCGAGCAATCGCGGGCTTTTTTGTAACGGCCCGACATACTATAATTTAAAAAAGCTTATGCAGCCAGCCACCGTCGCCGTTAATGCATAAGTATGATTGGCGGGCAATTCAGCCCAAAATGCACTATTTGGCACCGTGCAACTTAAGCCATTCCCTCGGCCACTTAACATCGAGCCCGTAGCGGGTTCTCCATCATCGATTTTTTTATCGATATTCCATGCATCTACTGCAATGAGTGCAGGGCCCCATAATTCATTGTTCAATTCACTGCCTAGGGCGAGGAAATTTGTTGCTTGTCCCCAGATGGGTTGGTTAAGGCCTGCGCCACGATGCAGCAACGCCCAGCCGGTTTGATCTAATGGGGACGACGGTACATTTACTCGGATGGTCAATTTGCTACCATCGTAATGTCCCGTAAGCGTTCCCTCGATTAATCCAGCCATTTGCAAATGCTGCCATGCGCGAACGCCTTCCGGGCCAGAAGAGGCAGGCCCACCGATATATCCATCTCCGTTACCATTGCACGTGCCGGGAGTTCCATCGGCCGTGGCGGCACTTGCACAGGCGGACGTGCCGGTAGCCTGATCGCCCCAAAAGGCTGTAGCATTGGTGATATCGCCCGGCAGGGCCAGATACTTATCGCGAAAGGCAAAGACGGCGGCTTTATAGCGATCATGTTCGGTAATAACTGCGCGAAGTTCCGAGGCACGAATCAATGAACGTCCGGCCAGAATGCCCCCCCACCAGCAAACCGAGGATGACCAGCACGATGGCGAGTTCGACGAGTGAAAAACCTCTTCTCATCAATATTGCATCCGCATGGTGAAATTGCAGGCAACATTGTTGTTGATAAGTCGGTAGGGCTTGTCGAAATCGGTGGAATTCAGCGATTCGGTACACCAGGTCAGGTTATGGGCGATAAGTTTGCCGCGGCCGGGCAGGCCGTCGTCGAGCTTGGTGTCGATATTCCATAATTCTTCTGGTTTTAATACGGAGCCAGAGCACCACGTATCCGGCGTTAAGCCGCCGAAGCCGAATCCGTGCCCATAATCCATATCGTAGCGATACATGCCGTTTAGCGCGATAGGCCCCCAATATTGCGTGTGCCAGTAGGCATTCGGAAATTTGCTGGCGGGTGCATTGCCCGTTACTACCGTGACAACATTGACGGTGCCGCCGACGACGCCACTATAGGTGCCTTCCAAAAGGCCGGCATTTGCAAGATGTTGCCAGAAACGAAACATCTCATTCGCGCTGCCAGTAGTTGTAATACGACCATCCCCATTGCCGTTGCAGGTGCTCGCATCGGTAGATCCTTGCGTGGGGCTGCCCGGACAATGCGTAGCAGTGCCCCAGAATCGCGTGGCATTGGTGATATCGCCCGGCAGGGCCAGATACTTATCGCGGAACGCCTGGGTGGAAGTGAGGAGGCGCTGGTATTCCGTCGAGATTGCCCGCAACTCACTGGCCCGAATCAGCGACCGCCCGGCAAGGATGCCCCCCACCAGCAGGCCGAGGATGACCAGCACGATCGACAGCTCCACTAAACTAAACCCCTTGCGCATGGGGCGATGGTATCAGATCGACCGGGTAGTGCATCAGGAAAATCGGATGGGAAAAGCCCCGCGCAATCGCGGGCTTTTTTGTTTATATCCCGCCAATATTCTTGACAGAAACGCGGGGGGCTTTAATGACAACGGTTAAATTTAATCACCAGTTGTCAGTCCCCTGTCACCCGACAAGAGTTGGCGATGTAACGAGAAAGGAAAACAGTCCCATCCCGGCGCGCCTTTTTGCGACGGGCGAGTGGTGACTGCAAGCGCATCTTATGGTATCCGCCGCCGAACGCCTCGCCTCCAATATGAATATGGGCATGTTTGCCCGTGCCACCGAACTCAAACAGCGCCTGCTGTTCGTGCTCGGCGCGCTGATTATTTACCGGCTGGGTACCTTCATTCCCATTCCCGGCATTGACCCGGTTATTCTGGATGAAATTTTCCGCCAGCATCAGGGGGGCGTGCTCGGTGTATTCAATATGTTCTCGGGCGGCGCACTGAGCCGGATGACGATTTTCGCCCTAGCGGTGATGCCGTATATTTCGGCGAGCATTATCATCCAGCTGATGTCGGTCGCCGTGCCGCAACTGGCGCAGCTGAAAAAAGAGGGCGAGTCGGGCCGCCGTAAAATCAACCAGTATACGCGCTATGGCACATTGGTGCTGGCCATCTTCCAATCGTACGGTATCGCGGTCGGGCTGGAAGGCATGACCGGCGGCAACGGTATGTCGGCGGTGATTGAGCCGGGCCTGTTTTTCCGCTTCACCACGGTGATCACGCTAACCAGCGGCACCATGTTCCTGATGTGGCTGGGCGAGCAAATTACCCAGCGCGGCATCGGGCAGGGGATTTCGCTGATTATTTTCACCGGCATTATCGCTAACTTGCCCAGCGCACTGGCCAGCATGTTTGATCTCGGCCGCAAGGGTGTGTTGTCCACCCCGGTGATCCTGATCATCATCGCCATCTGTGTCGGCCTGATCGCGCTGATCGTGTATGTGGAGCGTGCCCAGCGCCGTATTCTCATCCAGTACCCGAAGCGTCAGGTGGGCAATAAAATCATGCAGGGCGAAGCGACGCATTTACCGCTGAAGCTGAACTCGGCCGGGGTGATCCCGCCGATCTTCGCCAGTTCGATTCTGTTGTTTCCGCTGACCATCGCCGGGTTCAATGCCGAAGGCGGGCCGGAATGGCTGCGCACGGTGAGCACGTACCTGGCGCACGGCCAGCCGCTCTATATTGCGATGTATCTCGGTATTATCGCGTTTTTCAGCTTTTTCTATACGGCGGTCGTGTTCAATCCGACCGAAACGGCTGAGAATCTACGGAAGAATGGCGGGTTCATTGCCGGCATCCGCCCCGGAAAAAGCACGGCCGATTACCTCGATTACGTGCTGACCCGGTTAACTGTGGTCGGCGCGGCGTATCTGTGCCTGGTCTGTATCATTCCAGAACTGCTGATCGCGGAATACGCGATTCCGTTTTACCTCGGCGGCACCAGCCTGCTGATCGTGGTCAACGTGATCATCGATTTTGTCGGCCAGGTGCAGTCGCATCTGTTCGCGCATCAGTACGAGGCGCTCATTAAGAAGTCGCGCCTTAAAGGCAGGAAGAAGTAGACACCCGTCGCCAGTCCCCCGTCACCAGGGGTTGGCTTTCCTCTCGATTGGTGGCGGAAGACTGGAGACGCATATGAACATTATTCTTCTTGGCCCCCCCGGCGCCGGCAAAGGCACCCAGTCCGATTACCTGCGCGACACCTTCAAGCTCACCAAACTGGCGACGGGCGACATGTTGCGCGCCGCCGTGACCTCGGGTTCCGAACTCGGGCTGAAAGCCAAGGAAGTGATGGCAGCCGGGCAATTGGTGTCGGACGACATCATGATCGGCATTATCCGCGACGCGATTTCCGATGCGCATTGCCCCAACGGTTTTATCCTCGATGGGTTTCCCCGCACCACGGCGCAGGCGCGCGCGCTTGACGCCATGTTGCTCGAGGAAGGCAAAACGCTCGATTACGTGATCGAGCTGAAAGTGGACGATGCGGCGCTGGTTGAGCGTATCGCCGGACGGTTCAGCTGCAAACAATGTGGAGCGGGCTATCATGATAGCTTCCGTCAGCCGGTTGCTGAAGGTCAGTGCGATGCCTGTGGCGCCACCGAATTCACCCGCCGCGAGGACGACAAGGCCGAAACCGTTGCCAAGCGCCTTGCCGCTTATCATGAGATGACGGCGCCGTTGCTGCCGTATTATGCAGCGCATGGTACGCTGCAAACGGTGGATGGCATGGCCGACATCGCGGAAGTTACCGCCGCCATCAACCGGATTGTCAGCGGTGGCCAGTCCGACCGGATCGCGCCGGCCAGCGCTGGCTAATGCTGAATTAATTGAGGGCGTGCAAGGCGACGGAGGTATGCCGCTCGGCGGTAGCCACCAGCAGGTCGACGCCATTCGCTACACCCTCGAGCGGATTAGCGAGCAACGGAACCGCGGCCATGCGTAAATGCATCGCGACATGGGCGTCGAAGCCGCAGGCGCTGCCGCCGCGCATATAGCCGTTCTGGCGCTCGAGGCAGATTTCATCGTCGGGCGTGACGCGCAGAGTAATCGTCTCGTTACGCCCATCCTGATAGTGCTGGTCGCATTGGACGATAAGGGTGCCTTCTTCAATACGGATCAGGTCGTGGCGTTCGAGCAGGCGACTGTCTGCTTGGGGGCTGGTAACGAGATGCATGTGTCTTCTCCTGTTATCTTGCTTTTTGCTATTGAAATAAACAGAACGCCGTTTTTTTGCTTTTGCCCAACCGGATAGAGGCGAGGAGAGCTGGGAGTTGATGTTAAAGTATCGTTAAATTGTTGGCGCTTTGGCGTGTCGATGTTTATTTTCTCTTAACCTGATTTATATCAAGGCAAGCTGAAGCGCCGCTGAAGTTTAACAAAAATTAATTTATAAAGGGCGGGGCGAATGAATATGGCCAAGAAAAGCCGTTGACAGGGGAAGTTTGCTCTGTATATTCCCCGCTCCCTTGCGAACCGGTGGTTCCGCCGGGGTTATTTTTATCACCTTTAGGAGTGTAGCATGGCTCGTATTGCCGGCGTGAATATTCCTTCCGCCAAGCGTGTTGTTATCGCGCTGACTTATATCCATGGTATTGGTTCGACCAAAGCCAACGAAATCGTTATCAAGGCCGGTATTCCGCTGGAAGCCCGCGTCGCCAACTTAAGCGAGCAGGAAGTCATTCGCCTGCGTGAAATCATCGATGCCGATTACACGGTAGAAGGTGATTTACGCCGCGAAACCAGCATGAACATTAAACGCCTGATGGATCTGGGCTGCTATCGCGGTCTGCGTCATCGTAAGAAATTGCCGGTTCGTGGCCAGCGTACGCATACCAATGCGCGCACCCGTAAAGGCAAGGCGATTGCGATTGCCGGCAAGAAAATGGCAACCAAGTAATCCACACCCGTTGATATTCGTATAAGGAAGTAGGGCCATGGCCAAGACACAAAAAGTCGAAGCGGTTAAGAAGAAGGACCGCAAAAACGTTCCGATGGGCGTCGCCCACGTGAATGCAAGTTTCAACAATACCATCATCACCATCACCGATCAGTTCGGCAATACCATCGCTTGGTCGAGCTCGGGTGCGAACGGCTTTAAAGGCTCGCGTAAAAGTACGCCGTATGCTGCACAGGTGGCCGCAGAAGTGGCGGGCAAAAAAGCCATGGAACATGGCATGCGCACGGTAGAAGTGCTGGTGAAAGGTCCCGGTTCGGGCCGTGAGAGCGCCCTGCGCGCGCTGGCGGCAGTCGGGTTTAACATCACCTCGATCAAGGATATTACGCCGGTGCCGCATAATGGCTGCCGTCCGCC
>DITH01000129.1 GCA_002422745.1 Alphaproteobacteria bacterium UBA6189 | reverse complement strand
TATACGACCACCATAGCGAACAACCTTATCGGGCGTGAGCTTTACTACAAGGCGGTCAGCGTCGGGAACTCGCCAAGCACGACCGACGAGATTCCGTTCACCTACACCGGCAAATGCCTGAAACCGTTTGCCCCGGTGCATGTGACGGCCTCGCGCGACGGTTCCGGCAATCTCACGATTGGCTGGCAGCGCCGCTCCCGCGTGGATGCGGAATGGCGCGACGGGGTGGATATTCCGCTGGGCGAGGAATCGGAACGCTACGAGGTGGAAATCCTCGATGGCGTGACGGTGAAGCGCACCTTGTCCAGTACCAGCCCCACAGTTGCCTATAGCGCGGCTAGCCAAGTGACGGATTTCGGCGCACCGCAAAGCAGCGTGAGCGTCCGCATCTACCAGCTTTCGGCGGTGGTGGGCCGGGGCTACCCCGCAGGCGCCAGCATTTAACCAATCTTAATATCGGAGAATCCCATGTCCCAGACCGTTCGTCTGGGCTTGCCCTTCATTGTGGCAAGCCAAGCCCAAAAGGAAGTCACCCATAATGCAGCCCTTGAACGGCTCGATGCGCTGGTGCAGCCCGCCGCTGTGAGTATCGGCACCGAAGACCCGCCCAATACCCCAGCTGCGGGGGATTGCTATGTGGTAGGTGATACGCCGACCGGCGCGTGGATAGGCCAAGCACACAAGCTGGCCTATTACACGACCGGCTGGAACTTCATCGCGCCGTGGCCGGGGTTGACCGTGTGGGCGGCGGATGCCGAAACGCTTTACAGCTACAACGGCTCCGGCTGGGGAACATCCGCCAGCGTGCCGACGCTTCTGCAGAACCTTTCCATGCTGGGCGTGAACACCACGGCGGATAGCACGAACAAGCTGGCCGTATCGAGTGAGGCCGTTTTGCTGAACCATGCAGGCGGTGATCTGCAAGTAAAGCTGAACAAGAACGATACGGGCAACAAGGCGTGCTTCCTGTTTCAGAACAACTGGTCGGCGCGGGCTGAGTTCGGCTTGCTGGGGGATGACAATTTTACCCTCAAAGTGTCGCCGGATGGCGGCACGTTCTATGACGCGCTGAAAATGATGGCCGATAGTGGCCGGGTGGCGCTGAAAAGGAACGCTTCCGGCCTAAGCGCGGCAGGCAGCAACCAAGGAGCAGCCACGGCAATCGCGGCGCAAACCAACCAGTTCACCACCGTTGGCGCGAATCAAGGAGCGCGGCTGCCGTGGCCGGAGCAAGGCGATTTTATTTTTGTCGCCAATGCCGGTGCCAACGCCCTGCGCGTCTATCCCCATTACGGGCATTACATCAATGCGCTCGCCGCTGATACCTACTTCTCGCTAGCCGCTGGGAAGAACGCCCTGTTTTGGGCAGCCACCGGCGACCGTTGGTACGCGCTGCTTTCTGCCTAACCCCCCCACCATCACAAAGGAGTTTTTATGCCCAACACACCTGAAGGTCAGGTGCGTATCGCCGTGCTTGAAGCGGAGTTACGCGGCCTGCGCGAGCAACAGCGCGAACACGCGAAGGAAACGAAAGAATCCATCGCCAGCCTTGCCCGCAAAGTCGATGCGCTCACCGAAATCATGAACCAAGGCAAAGGCGCGTTTTCCTTCGCCATGCTCGTCGCGGCGGTCGTCGGCTCGTTCATCACTGCCGTCCTCAATTTCATTTTCAACAAACAATAGGAGAACACTATGACGACCAAAGCCGAACATATCGACACGCTGGCCCGCACGCTCTACGGCGAAGCCAAGCCCCATGACGTGCAGGATGCCACCGCCATCGCCTGCGTGGTGATGAACCGGGTGGCGCTTCCGAACTGGCCGAATGACGTAGAAGCCGTGTGCATCCAGCCCTATCAATTCAGCTGCTGGAATACCAGCGACCCGAACCGGGAGCGGATTTTCAAGGCTAACGGCGCGTGGTTCGACAAATGCGTGGAGATTGCGACGCAGGCGGTGGAAAAGCGGCTGGCAGATCCCACGAACCGCAGCACGCACTATCACACCCCGGCAGTTAAGCCCGCATGGTCGCGCGGCAAGAAGCCGGTATATTACACCAACGGCCATGTGTTCTTTAACGATATAGACACGCCGCCGCCTGCCAGCGCGAAAGAGGCGCTGAACCAAATCCGGCCCATCGGCAAGACCGATACCATGATCGCCACCAAAATCGGCGGCGCGGCCAGTATCGGCATCGGCGCAGTGTCGCAGGCCGTGGAAACGCTGGAACCGGCATTGCCGCTGGCTACTATTCTGGCGAAGGCTGCACCGTGGGCCATCGTCGCGGTGCTGGCGCTGGTGCTGCTCTATATCGCATGGAGCCGCTACCAAGCCCGCAAGGAAGGCAAGATATGATTGCGGCCGTCAAAGCCTTCCTTACCACCAATGCCCTGCGTGTGGCCGGGTGGTTGATGGCGGCGCTTTCCTTCCTCGGTATCCTGCTGGCCGCCCGTCGTGCTGGCAGGACTGCCGAACGGGTGGACGCGCTGGAAAAGCAATCCCAAAACGTGAGCAAATCCCATGAAATCCAAGACAAGAACCGTCGCACTCTTGCTGATGGCGACGCTGCTAAGCGCCTGCGCGATGACTGGTCGCGTGACTGACAGCTTTTGCGTGGTCGGCAGGCCCATTTATATCAGCAAGCAGGATACGTTCAGCGATGGTACGGCGCGGCAAATCCTTGACCATAACGAGGTAGGCAAATCCCTCTGCAGCTGGTGATATTTCCATACCCTTTATTTAGGCGGCTTCCCTTCACCGGGAAGCCGCCTTTTTTTTGTTTCTGGCAAAGCTGCATTAGAGGCCAAAAAACTTACTCTTTTAAGCCCTCAAACTTCCCCGAATAATTCGCATCGTAAACTTCGCCCGCATCAGAGAGCAGGACATAGAGCGTTTTTGCATCCTTGCCGCTGAATGCCACGATGTAATAGCCGTTGCCCTTTTTGCTGATTTTTTTGTCGGCTTCGAGGGTGGTCGCCCATTCAGCATCAAGCGCTGCGCCATCCACAGGCTGTTTCTGTTCGATGAGGCTTGCAACCGCTTTGGTGGCCGTAGCAATCGCCGCTTTATCGTCAATCTTGGCAGGTGCGTCATGGCTGTGGCCACCGGCACCGTGGCTATGGCCGTGTTCATGGCCGGGGCCAGCATAGGCCAGCGGCGCGGTGGAAAGGACAAGAACAGCAGTAAGCGCGAAAGTGGTAATTTTCATAGGAACTCCTTGGTTATCGTTTAGTGGGCATGAGGTGCGCCCTCGCCATGCGAGTGCATGTCAGGCTTCACCTCAAACTTTTTCTGGTAGCCTTCCAGCGCGGATGGGGTGGCGGCTGCCTCCATATCCGCATGGACATGGCTGTGGTCGTCTTGGTTGAGCGGGAAGTCGTCAGGATATTTCGTGTGCTGGAATCCGTGCAGTTGCATCAGCAACAGCATGAAACCGGCGAATACCAGCAATGCGTTGGCAGCTTTGCTGAACTTCGCAAAAGAAGCGGATTTGCGCCAGCCGGAAAGCACGAACAGCATGATGCTAAGGGCGGCGATCTGTCCCAATTCCACACCCACGTTGAATGCAAGGATACGCAGCACCAGCCCATCTTCCGCCAACGGCAACATCTGCAAGCGCGTCGAGAGGCCGAAACCGTGGATAAGGCCGAATGCAAACACCATCCACAGCAGGTTCGGCGCTTTCACATTCAGGTATTTCTTGAAGCCATCGAGGTTGTCGAAGCCCTTATACATGACGGTGAGCGCAATCACCGCGTCCACAAGATAGTAATTGGCCTGAACATGGTAGAGCGTAGCGAATATGAGCGTGATGGAATGGCCGATGGTGAAGGCCGTAATAAACTTCACAATGTCCTTGAACTTGGTGAGGAAGAAAATCACCCCGAACAGGAATAGCAAATGGTCGTAGCCCGTGACCATGTGGCTTGCGCCAAGCTCGACAAAATCCCAATAGCTCGCTTCCAGCGCCTTTGCTTTATCTTCCTCGGACATGCCATGCGCGAAGGCGGAGGTGGTGAAGAAAAAACTAAGTAGGGAAAGCAGTATTGGTTTCATTTGATAAGACCCTTGACGTTTGGAAATGCGGCAAATTACCCATTACGGGATATTTGCTTTATGCCTGCTTATACGCACGACATGCGCTCACCCCTCAATCAAATATGCTAATATTTCTCTTAAGTTTTTGGTGGCATTCAGTAATATGGCAACAAACCAAAATCCGACCTATCCGCCATTGGCAAGAGTGCGTCGGCGATGAGAACCGAGGCCATTCTGAATGATTTTTTTTGCAAGCGACATCCTTTCTAACCGAACCTACCGCCACTTATTTTTCGCGCAGGTTATTGCGCTGGTCGGCACAGGTCTGGCAACCGTCGCGCTCGGCCTGCTGGCTTACGATATTGCAGGCGGCGATGCGGGAACGGTGCTGGGAACGGCGCTTGCCATTAAGATGATTGCCTATATCGGCATTGCCCCGATTGTCGGAGCCTATGCCAATCGCTTGCCCCGCCGCTCGTTTCTGGTGGCAATGGATATTGTCCGTGCGGCGGTAGCCGTTTGTCTGCCATTTGTCGATCAGGTTTGGCAGATTTACCTTCTCATCTTCGTGCTGCAATCGGCCTCCGCTGCTTTCACGCCGACTTTTCAGGCGACCATTCCCGATGTATTACCCAACGAAAAAGATTACACCCGCGCACTTTCCCTGTCGCGTCTGGCGTATGACATGGAGAGTCTGACCAGCCCGATGCTGGCGGCGGCATTACTTACCGTTATGAACTTCCACTGGCTTTTCTCTGGAACCGCTGTTGGGTTTATCGGTTCGGCGCTCTTGGTCGTGACGGTCATATTGCCAAAAACCATCAGTTCCCCCTCCAAGGAAGAAGGCGTGTACGCGAAGACGACGCGCGGCATCCGTTTCTACCTTAAGACTCCCCGCCTGCTGGGGCTGCTGGCGATCACTCTGGCGGCGGCGGCCACCAGCTCTATGGTGATCGTCAATACGGTCGTCATCGTGCGCGACACGCTGGGGCTTTCACAAAGCGACGTTGCCATCACCTTGGCCGCATTCGGCGGCGGCTCCATCCTTGCGGCATTCCTGTTGCCGCGCTTGCTCGACCGGATAGCTGACCGGCGCATCATGCTCTATGCGGCAAGCGTAATGACTATCGCGCTTGCGGTTCTCGCTGCACTAACTGCGGCCTTCGATCATGCAGGCGGGTTCTGGTATATCATCATGGCGGGCTGGTTCGTCATGGGCTTTGCCTATTCCATGAGCATCACCCCTTCGGGCCGACTTCTCAAACGCTCTGCCAATGCCAATGACCGCCCGGCCATTTTCGCCGCGCAGTTTTCGCTAAGCCATGCCTGCTGGCTAATCTGCTATCCTTTGGTGGGGCAGCTTGGTGCGGAAATGGGACAGGCCGTAGCTTTTGCTGTAATGGCCGCTCTTGCGCTAACAGGTACGTTGGTTGCGCTGGTGGTATGGCCGACGCGCGACCCCGAAATCATCCCGCACGACCATAGCGACCTTCCCCCCGATCACCCGCATTTGCTCCAAGACCATGCGACCGAAGACGGCCATGCCTTTGTGATTGATGATTTGCACCCGCATTGGCCGCGTCAATAAGGCATTCAGCCTCAAGCGCAAAAATTATTTCCTTATGCAGAAAAAACCCTATAATTGCTATTTATTATAAATGGCTTAACGCTGTTTTTCCCGCGCTCCGGCAATGAATCTTTTTTGCGGATATAAGGGATAAAGAAACCCTATGCGTATAAGGTGGCATAGGACAATAAGGTAAAGACATGAAGAAAGACCTCGATTCGTTACTTGAGATGCATTTCCACCGCCAGCCCAATTATTCGCGCTTGGCCGGGATGGAGCAGGCTGTATTACAACGGGTGGAAAGTAAGTTCTCCGCATCGCTGAACCGCTGGGTGGAGGATGCGCTTGCCGCCTTCACGCTGCCGCAGTTCCGTTTTGCCGCGTTGGGGCTGGCTCTGTGCATCGGGCTGACGGCAAGCCTTACCCTGCCGCCCGCCAGCGACCCATATCAGGTCGCCACGGCAGAAGATGCCAGAATAAGCATGTTCGCCATGAACTCTCCGTATCTGCCTGCATCGCGCCTTGAAGCGACCATGATGGGAGCTGCGAGATAGCCTATGAAAAAAAGCTACATCCAACTGCTGGGAATTATTGCATTGATTGCAGGTGTGGCGGTTGGCGGCGTGTATATGGGGCAGCATTATTTCCATCACGATCACCCGCCGCATACGCATGTGAAGGCCAATAGCCTCAACGCCCATATCCACGCGCAGCTAAACATCACGCCGGAGCAGGAAGAAGCGCTGAAAGACATGGAGCGGCAGTACCAGGAAAAGGTAATCTACCTTGAGGAAAAGCTGAAACTCGCCAATATGGAACTGGCAAATGCGGTGAAAGAGGAAAAACGCTACGGCCCGCGCGTGGAAAAGGCGATAGCCGATAATCATACGACGCTGGGGGAATTGCAGAAAATCACCATGCAGCATCTTTTCGAGATGCAGACTGTACTCACGGAAGAACAAAACCAGAAAATGAACAGAATCATCACGGATGCACTATACCACCAACCGTAACGCCACAAATGAGGAAGCATCGGACGCTTCGCTGATCGCCTGCGTCGCCGAGCGCGACCACGCCTCCTTTGTGCTGCTTATGCAGCGGTATAAATCCCGGCTGTTCGCCTTCGCCTGTAAATACACGCGGGATGAGGATATAGCCCTCGACATGGTGCAGGAAACCTTTGCCCGCGTCTTTTCTCATGCAGCAAAATATAACCCGGCCTTTGCTCCCTCGACGTGGATTTTCAACATCACCCTGAATCTTTGCCGCGATTATAACCGCCGTTCAAAGCTGCGGCGGTGCCTGTCGCTGGACTGGATGCAAAAGGATGATAACGGGCATGACAGTGCTGTTTTCGCCGAAGTCTTGGAAGACCAGAACGGCAATGTGGAAAGCCTGTTAGAAGTCCGCGATCGGCTGACCGCACTGGATAAGGCGATTAATGAATTGCCGCATGACCTTAAAGCCGCGTTAATACTTTTTCACTTGGAAGAACACTCACAACAGGAATGCGCGAAGCAACTCGGCATTACAGTGAAAACCGTAGAAACACGGGTTTATCGCGCCCGTAAAATCCTCCGCAAAAAACTTTCCCCGGCACTTGAGGGGTAAACATCCATCCTGCGTATAAGGAAGTGTTTAGGCACTTTTTTAACATGCAGGGGATGGAATGCGATTATCATATTTACTTTCAGCGACAATATTATCCGCTTCACTCCTTTCCCTCCCTACCTATGCCCAAGATACTCCTGCAACGGATACCCCTCCGGCAGCAGCCGAAGCAGTTGCGCCCCCCGCTGACGCAGTGCCGGACGCAAAGGCCGCGCCGACTCCCCCGGCAACCTTCGGGGTGAATCTCCAGACCGCGATTGATCGCGCCTTGCAAAACTCCCCTCGCATTAAATCCGCTAATGCCGCTGTGCTGGCAACGGAAGGCACGCGAAGCCAGTCCGACGCATGGAGAAACCCGGAAGTCGGCGTGCTGGCAGAAAATGTGGGCGGTGGCGGACGCTATAGCGGCATGAGCAGCGGGGAAATAACCTACAGCGTTTCCCAAACCATCGAAGTCGGCGGCAAGCGCTCCGGGCGCAGGGCCGTTGCCGAGCAAGGCGTGGCATTAAGCCGCCATAACCAGACATTGACGCAAATCAATGTGGTGCGTGATGCTACGGTTGCCTATGCCAATGCGGTCGCCGCGCAGGAAATGTTGAAGCTGGCCGAAGAACAAAAGGAAACCGCTGGCGGCTTATATCGGGAAGTCGGCGAACGGGTGGATGCAGCGCGTGAACCGCTAATCCAGAAAAGCAAGGCGCAGATTACGGTATCCACCGCCGCCTTCGCGCATGAGCGGGCCGAACGCGAATTAGGCCATGCCAAGCATGTGCTTTCCAATATGTGGGGAAGTCATGATGACAGTTTCCCGCTCGATACATCTGATTTCTTTGTGCTTACGCCGCCTATCACCGAGGCGGATGCCGAAGCGAAGATGGAAAAGAACCCCGGTTATACGCGCATGGAAAGTAACTTTGCCAAAATGCAGGCGCAATATGAGTTAGAAAAATCAAACGCCATTCCTGACCCAAGTTTTAACGCAGGGGTGCGCGACTTGCGCGATACCGGCGATCAGGCATTTATCGTAGGCGTTTCCATTCCGATTCCTGTTTTCAACATGAACCGGGGCAATATCGAGCGCGCGCGTCAGGAAGTTTCCCAAGCCGAGAGCGACAAGCAGGCGGTGAAACTGGCGATGATTAACGAACTGCACGAGGCGCTGGAAACCCAGCTAAACGCCTATCGCAATGCCGACAATCTCAAAAACTCCATCCTGCCTTCGGCGGAAAAAGCGTTTTCCCTTTCGCGCCAAGGCTACCGCGCGGGCAAGTTTCCCTACCTTGAAGTGCTGGACGCGCAACGCACGCTTTTTGACGTGAAAGAGCAATATATCGCCGCCTTGAAGGAATACCACGTTGCCAAGGCGGAAGTGGATAAATTAACCGCTGGTATTACCGAACCCGGCGTAACGAGCGGAGTTGAGAATGAGGAATAAGAGATTTTTGTTGCTACTGCTGGCTGTCTTAGTAGTCGGCGGCATGTACGCGCTATTATCGGGTGGGAATAGCCAGCCTGCCGGTGGTGGGCATGACGAAAAAGTTGCCGATGAGGAATATGAGCGCGGCCCGAACCGGGGGCGGATGCTGCGTAAGGATGATTTTGCGCTGGAAATAACCATTTTTGAGGATGGTGTGCCGCCGGAATACCACGTCTATGCGTATGAGGATGATAAGCTGATTGACCCGGCGAAAGTGAACATGACCCTCACGCTTAACCGCTTGGATGGCGAGGTCAACACATTCAACTTCACTCCGGAGCGCGATTTCCTGAAAGGCGATGGCGAAGTGACCGAGCCGCACTCTTTCGACGTGAAAGTGCAGGCCGCTTATGATGGTGAGAATTACAGCTGGGAGTTTCCCTCCTGNNTGGACAACTATCGACGCTGCCGCTGCAGAAGCCTCCGGCATCGTGATTGAAAAGGTCGGCCCGGCGACCATCAAGGAAACTGTGCCGCTGACCGGGCGCATCGTGCTGAATCGCAATACCACGGCCAACGTCAAGGCACGCTTCCCCGGCGTGGTGCGTAGCGTGAAGAAGGAACAAGGCGAAATCGTCAATGCCGGTGAGGTCATGGCAACGGTCGAGAGCAACGATTCCTTACAGGTTTATTCCATAACGTCGCCGATTGGCGGGGTGGTGATTAGCCGCAATGCCAATGTGGGTGATGTCGCTGGTGAAGCGCCGCTATTCGTGGTGGCTGACCTTTCCGATGTATGGGCGGAGTTCCATGTTTTCCCGCGTGACGTTTCCCGCGTCCAGACCGGCCAGAAGGTCATGGTGAATAGCATGGAAAAAGCTGTCGAGGGCGAAGGCGCGATCACCGCGCTATTGCCACTCACCGAAACCACCACGCAAACGGTGGTTGCCCGCGTGCCACTGGATAACAGCCAAGGCTTGTGGCGCTCCGGCATGAGCGTTCAGGGCAAGGCGGTGGTGAATGAGCGTGAAGTGCCGCTTGCCGTGAAAGCTTCCGGGTTGCAGGCATTCCGAGATTTTACCGTTGTTTTCTCGCAGGTAGGGGAAACCTACGAAGTGCGGATGCTAGAGCTTGGCCTGAACGATGGGGAGTATGTGGAAGTATTGGGAGGCATCAAACCCGACACGCTCTATGTCAGCGACAATAGCTTCTTAATCAAGGCCGACATTGAAAAATCCGGCGCATCACACGATCACTAGGAATCATCCATGTTAGAACGCATCATTTATTTTTCCATTCGTCAACGCTGGATTATTATGGCGCTGGTCATCGGCTTTGCCGGGCTGGGCATCTATAATTTCCAGCGCCTACAGATTGATGCCGTTCCTGACATTACCAACGTGCAGGTGCAAATTAACACCGAAGCGCCGGGGTTCTCGCCGCTCGAATCGGAACAACGCATTACCTATCCAGTGGAAACCGCTATCGCCGGTCTTCCGGGCTTGAAATATACCCGCTCCGTGTCGCGCTATGGCCTTAGCCAAGTGACCGTTATTTTCGAGGACGGCACGGATATTTATTTTGCCCGCCAGCTGGTGGGAGAGCGTCTGCAGGAGGCGAAAAGCCAGTTGCCCGAAGGGTTGGAGCCGACTATGGGGCCGATTGCTACCGGCCTCGGCG
>DITH01000142.1 GCA_002422745.1 Alphaproteobacteria bacterium UBA6189 | reverse complement strand
GGAGGAATTCGTCAGCTTTGCACGCATGCCGACACCCACCATGCGCGAGGAGAACCTTACCGCACTGCTGCGTAAAACCATGTTCTCCGAACAGACCGTGCATCCTGAAATACGCTACACCCTCACCGCGCCGAAGCAGCCCGTAATGCTGGCATGCGACGAATCGCAGCTGCGCCGCATGTTCACCAACCTGTTGAAGAATGCCGCCGAGGCGTTGGACGCCAATAGGGTAGATAAAAAATCCATCACGATGACGCTGGAAGCGCGCCCATCGGAAATCCTGCTGGAAGTGGCGGATAACGGGCCCGGCTTCCCACCCGATAAAATGGCGCAGCTCACCGAACCGTATGTCACCACGCGAGTGAAAGGCACTGGGCTAGGGCTCGCGATTGTGAAGCGCACGATGGAAGAACATGGGGGCAGCATCGTGCTGCGCAACCGCGATGGGGGTGGTGCGATCGTGTCACTCATCTTTCCGAAAAAATAGCGCTGGACAAATTGTTCGCAGCATGTAACTTTTACGCAACAGCAATAAGCACGCTCTGGCCAGCAAATACCTGATTGAAAAACAACGCAGAAGGTTGCTCACATGGCTGCTGACATTCTTGTCATTGACGATGAATCCGACATCACCTCCCTTATCTCCGATATTCTGACCGACGAAAAATTCAACGTGCGGACGGCAAATAATTCCGACCGCGCGTTAAAATCGTTGGCTGAGCGGGTTCCCTCCGCCATCATTCTCGACATCTGGCTGCAAGGCTCGGAGCTCGACGGATTAGGCATTCTCGAAATCGTACAGAAGAAATACCAGCATGTGCCGGTCATCATGATCTCCGGCCATGGCAATGTGGAAACCGCCGTCAACGCCATCAAAATGGGCGCGTACGATTTCCTCGAAAAACCTTTCTCGGCCGAACGGCTGATTCTGGTCGTGCGCCGTGCGCTCGAAGCGGCCAAGCTGCGCCACGAAAACCAGGAACTGAAAAAACGCGGCCTCAGCGAAAGCGAACTGATTGGGCCATCGGCTGCGATCAATCTTGTACGCCAAACGGTGGAAAAAGTCGCGCCGACCAACAGCCGCGTGCTGATTACCGGCGCACCCGGCACCGGTAAGGAATTGATTGCACGATTGATCCATTCACGCTCGATGCGTGGCCATGCCAGCTTCGTAGTGTTGAACGCCGCATCGCTGACACCGAGCCGCATCGAGGCCGAACTATTCGGCACCGAAGATACCAACCCCAACGGCGGCGCCGAGAAGCTTGGTTTGCTGGAGCGGGCGCATGGCGGCACCTTGTTTATCGACGAAGTGGCCGACATGCATATGGAAACGCAGGGCCGCCTTTTGCGTGCCTTGCAGGAGCAAAGCTTTGAACGCGTGCGAGGCAACAAGCGCGTCAGTGTCGATGTGCGGGTGATTGCCGCCACCAACAAAGACCTGCAGGAAGAAATCACCGCGGGGCGTTTCCGCGAGGATCTCTATTACCGCCTCAACGTGGTGCCATTGCGCATGCCCAACCTGCGCGAGCGCCGCGACGATATTGCCCCGCTTTCGGCGCACTTCCTGAAGCGTGCTGCCGATGCGATGGGCCTGGCTACCCGCGTACTGGGCGAAGAAGCCTTGGCCGTGCTGCAAACCTATAACTGGCCGGGCAATGTGCGCCAGCTTCGCAACGTGATGGAATGGCTGATCATCATGGCGCAGCCGGGTCAAAATGGCGAAATCGCAGCCGACGCCTTGCCGCCGGAGCTGATCGATTCCAACATTACGGTGCTGCGTCCCGAACTTTCCAGCGACATTATGAGCATGCCGCTGCGTGAAGCCCGCGAAACGTTCGAGAAGCAATATCTCGCCGCCCAGATCAACCGCTTCGGCGGGAACATTTCCAAAACCAGCAATTTTGTCGGCATGGAGCGCTCGGCGCTGCACCGCAAATTGAAAATGCTGGGCATCGGGAATGAGGACAAACAAGTCGCGTAAGCGGCGGTTATCCAACCGAAAGGGCGGCATCTCGCGATGCCGCCCTTTTTTGTTTTAGTTTTATGCGACGCTAGACTGTCAATGCAGCGCCTCTATTCCGGCCCATCACGGTATCTGCTAATTCGGGCGACAATATTTGCAATGATGTTCCTAACGCTTCTGCCGATTGGTTCATCATGCGGCGCATGTCGGTGGGCTGAATGCCGATTTCCTGTGCATGCTTAGCCAACACGGTCAGACGCATAAGGTAGGGCGGCTCGGCAAAATGGGCGGAAGGCGCGGGGAATTCTTCATACCGATCCTCCATCCATCCACTTACTTTTTTATCTAGTGCAGCACGATCATGCGGCACAGCTTTCTCGACTGCGCTCATCACGTGCTCCCATAACGGGCGGAATGTTTCCTCATCCCTCTTCCCGTATTTTTCTACAGCTGCCAGTATGTCTTTAATGTTATCGGTTTGCATCATTCACTCCTGTCTACGCAGGCAGATTATCAGACACAGAAAAAATTTATATGAAGGTTTTGTGAAATAGCAGGCTCAAGCCTGTGGTGCTTCGCTAGGCACTAAACGCCAATTTCCGCTCTGTTCATCAAACACATGCAGCTCGCCGAGCGCGACATCGAACCACACGCCATGGAGCGAGAGCTCCTTGCGCGTTTCAAGGGTGCTAATCCAGGGGAAGCTACGCAGATTCTCTAGCGAATGCACCACCGATGCGCGTTCCACCAGCCGGTGATGGTCGCTGGCATTGCAGCCTTGGGGGCAAGGCACGGATTTGACGACATCGCGCACATCGGACATCCATTTGCCGATGAAGTCGGACTTCGACAATGGCTGCTGCACCTGTGCCGCCGCCGCGGCGATCCCCCCGCAGCGCCCATGGCCCATGACCACGATATGCTGCACGCCGATGCCGTGAATGGCAAATTCCAGCGCGGCCGAGGTAGAATGGCGTTCACCATCCGGCGCGTAGGGCGGCACCAGGTTCGCCACGTTGCGCACCACGAACAATTCCCCCGCCGAGGCGTCGAACACCGTTTCCGGGGCAGCGCGGCTGTCACAACAGGCGATCACCATGGTGCTTGGCTTCTGATTCTTGACCGCCAGCTCCATGTAACGCTGGGAATGCCGCGCGTATTTGAACTGGCGGAATTTCGCGTAGCCTTCGCGCAGCGCGCTCGGCAGGAGATCGGAATGGATTTCGCTCATGTTTCGCGTGCCTTTTTTTATCGGCGGGTTATACTGCGTCGTATGAGAAAACACCACGGTTTTTCACTAGTCGAGCTGGCGATCGTGCTGGTGATTCTCGGCCTGCTCACCGGCGGCATTCTGGCGGGGCGCTCGCTCGTGCGTGCCAGTGAGATACGGAGTGTCGGTAACGACTATACCAAATACCGCACTGCCACCTTTGCCTTTAAGGATAAATATTTCGGCCTGCCGGGCGATATTGCTAATGCCACCGCTTTCTGGCGCGCGCAGGATGGCGATGATGGGCTGGGAACGGATTGTACCGATATCGCGTCCACCACCGCCCTCACCTGCAATGGCAACGGCAACGCTATGCTGGAGAGCTATGAACGCTACCGTTTCTGGCAGCAATTGGCCAATGCCGGGTTGCTGGAAGGCAGTTATGCCGGTGTAGGGGATAACCCCGCCAGCCAGAATGGCGGCACACCGGGCTATAATGTGCCCGTGACCCGACTTGACCCGGCGGTATTTACGGCGCTTTGGCGTACGTCATATAATAGTGGCAGTGCCGATGTTTACCCAATGGGAAGCACCAACATCTTTCACTTCGGTAAAAAATCATCTCCCAGTTCTACCGCGACGGCGAGCCGCCCGGTTTTACGGACAGAGGAAGCCTGGAATATCGACAGCAAATTCGATGATGGTAAGCCGGCGTTAGGAAAAATCCGTACATTCAAACACGGCGCGACCGCCAGTTGGGCCGCGGGTTCGGCAAACTGCGCCGATAATACCAATTCGGAACTGGCGGAATACAGCCTGGCCCTGGGCGATATTCAATGTGCCCTGATGCTCATCTGGTAACGCCTGAACGGCAAACGAATTGCTCTGCGTTCATTGCCGGTGCGCGGATACGTTAGGTTTCTACCCGATTACTGCCCGTGCCACCGCTTCGTATAGGGGAATACCAAGAAGCACATTAAACGGAAAAGTAAGCCCCAGCGCCATGGGGATATACACGGAGGGATCCGCTTCGGGTAATGCCAGCTTCATGGCCGCAGGCACGGCAATATAGGAAGCGCTGGCGCATAGTACCATAAATAGACAGGCCGTGCCGGTATCGAGGCCAATCCATAACGCAGCGCCTAAGCCGATGGTCGCCCCGATAAGCGGCATATAGATCGCGAAGGCAATCAACGGCAAGGTGAAGTGGCGGAGATTGCGTAAATTGCGCGATACCAGAATCCCCATATCGAGCAGGAACAGGGCAAGAATTCCATGGAAGGGCGTGATGAGGAAGCCATGCATTTTTTCCATGCCTTCATCGCCCGTCATCCAACCGATCAACAACGAGCCGAGTAAAAGCAAAATCGCGCCGTTCGTAAAAATTTCACGCGCCAGGCGTTTTTCTTCGGTGTGATATTCACGCGTTGCCGGGGCCGCGCGGTGCGCGAGCCATAATCCGACTAAAATGGCCGGCGCTTCTTTTAAGGCCGCGACGGCCACAATATAACCTTCATACGAAAGCTGCTGCGTTTTAAGAAACGCGACTGCCGTTACGAACGTCACAATGCTAATTGAGCCATAATGCGCAGCGACCGCCGCCGCTGTCGCCGCTGACAGCTGGGTAGTCCGGCGAAGTAACCCGTAGCCAATCAGCGGTAGTCCGGCTCCAATGACCACAGCAAATACCATAACCCACAGCATGGCCATGGTAAGATGTGGCGCATCGGCAATGGCCACCCCACCTTTGAACCCAATGGCCATCATAAGGTAAATCGAAAGATAGCGACTGATGCTTTTGGGAATTTCAAGGTCCGACTTCGACCAGCCCGCCAGAATGCCAAGCACGAAAAACAAGATCGCCGGCGTGACGAGATTATCCTGCATCACACTTAGGAATTCCATAGATGGCGTCCATGATTAGGGGTTACGGCGTAGGGTACGTGCCTGTATTATAAATCGGCAAAAACGTGCTTTTCGGCTTTCGCCCCCGGGTGCGTGACCGCACCATGCTCAGCCGAACCGACGGTTTGCGCGTATTTCCAGAGCGCACCCGATTGGTAATCATGCGTACGCGGCTGCCATGCGGCGCGTCGTTTTTCGAGTTCATCGTCGCTTACCTGCAGGGTAATCGTGCGGATACCGTCGCGCGCATCGAGCGCGATGATGTCGCCATCGCGAATGAGGCCGATCGGGCCACCCACCGCCGCTTCCGGCCCCACATGGCCAATGCAGAAACCGCGCGTCGCGCCCGAGAACCGGCCATCGGTAATGAGCGCTACTTTATCGCCCGTGCCCTGGCCGTATAACGCCGCCGTGGTCGCCAGCATTTCGCGCATGCCGGGGCCACCTTTAGGCCCTTCATTGCGGATAACCAGCACTTCGCCTTCCTTGTAGCCACGCGCCTCGACACAGGCGAACGCGTCTTCCTCGCACTCGAACACGCGAGCAGGCCCTGTGAAGGTAAGATTTTTTAGGCCGGCCACTTTTACGATCGCCCCTTCGGGCGCTAAATTGCCGGTGAGCGTGACCACGCCGCCCGTAGGAGAAAGCGGCGCGCTGGCGGGAAGCACAATATCCTGCCCGCTGGGTAAATGAATATCGGCCAGGTTTTCGGCCATGGTTTTCCCCGTGACCGTCAGGCAATCGCCATGCAGGAAGCCGCCTTCAAGTAATGCTTTGAGCACCACCGGCACGCCACCGATACCGTACAGATCGAACGCCACATATTTACCGCCGGGTTTTAAATCGGCGATGTAGGGCGTTTTACTGAAAATGGCGCCGACATCGTGGATGGTGAAATCGATCCCCGCTTCGTGCGCGATGGCGGGCAGATGCAACGCGCCATTGGTGGAACCGCCGGTGGCAGCCACCACCGCGGCGGCATTCTCCAGCGCTTTGCGGGTGACAATGTCGCGCGGACGGATTTTTTCTTTCAGCAAATGCAGGACCGCCTCGCCCGAAGCAAAGGCGTAAGCGTCGCGTGAATCGTACGGTGCCGGGGCACCGGCAGAGCCCGGCAGGGCCAGGCCGATCGCTTCGCTCACGCAGGCCATGGTGTTGGCGGTAAACTGTCCGCCACAACTGCCGGAGCTTGGGCAAGCCGCCTGCTCGAGCGCCTCGATTTCCTCTTCGCTGATTTTCCCCGCCGCGTGCGCGCCGACCGCTTCGAACACATCCTGCACCGTTACGGTTTTGCCCTTGAACTGGCCGGGCAGAATGCTGCCGCCATACATAAATACGCTCGGCACATTGAGCCGCACCATCGCCATCATTAACCCGGGCAGCGATTTATCGCAGCCGGCAAGTCCCACCAGCGCATCGTAGCAATGGCCGCGCATGGTGAGCTCGACCGAGTCGGCAATCACATCGCGGCTGACGAGCGAGGATTTCATGCCCTGANNACGGGCAGAATTCGCGCGGGGTTCCCCCCGCTGCCGCCACGCCTTTCTTGGCAATCTGGCTTTGGCGCATCAGCGCGATATTGCAGGGCGCGGCTTCGTTCCACGTCGTCGCCACCCCGATCAGCGGCTGGTGGATTTGCGTTTTGCCCAGCCCCATCGCGTACAGATAACTGCGATGCGGGGCGCGCTCCGGCCCTTCGGTAACGTGGCGGGAAACAAGTTTCGACTTGCCGTAGGTTTTATCGGTCATGCTGCTTCTCTCTGTAATCCAGTCGCGCAAGGTAGAAAGGGATGGGCGGCGGGTCAAGCGCTAGCGCGCACCGCGTGCGGCAAGCAGGGCCGCGGCATCGCGCGCGCCGAAGCGGCGGGCAACACTGAGTGGGGTTTCCCCGCGCGGATTGGTGGCATTGATGTTAGTGCCCGCATTCAGCAGGGCGCGAGTGGCATTGATATCGTTAGTAGCCGCACTGGCAAAGAGCAGCCGCTCGTAATCGCTGCGGGTACGGCGCTTCGGCAGATGTTTGTTTTCGTAATGGTACTGGTCGCGATAAATCGCCGAAGGTAATTGCACACGACGGTAGTTGAATGCCGTGTCGTACGCCGTCGAAACCGGCTTGAGCGTGGTTTGCCAGGTTTTACGTTGTGGTTTATCCGGGGTTGGCGCTTCGTTGGCGACGTCGATTTCCGGGAGCATGGGCGGAGCGGGCAAGGCAAGCGGCGGCGGCGCCAATAGCGCCGGCCCTTGAGTGCTGGCTGCGGTATCGGTGGGTTTCACACCGGGCAAGGTGCCGGGGCCGGGGGGAAAGGGCGGTGGTTCGCCCTCAGTGAGAATCGGCGGTGTATCGGCAGGCGCAGGGGCCTCGACCATATCGGATGTTTCCGGCGCAATGGGCGCGGGCAGATCGGCCAGCGCCTCATCCTGGGGTTGTGGCAGGCGGGCAGTTTCAGCGGTAGCGGTTGCCGGTAACGGCGCCAGGTCGGATAAGGCCGGCGGGGTGACAATTGCCGTATCGCGCGCCGGGGCCGACACAAGACCGGGCGCATCCGGGATGGCAGCCGCGGATTGGGTGGGTGCTGCCGGTGCACCGGGAATCGGCGGCAGGTTGGGCGCTGAAAAAGTGGGGGTTTGAGCATAGGCCGAAACCGTGCCCAAACCACCCATAAGGAGCGTCACTAACCTGATAATTCCAATAAGTTGCGAGCTTTTGCTCATAGCTGGGGTGAATATATACATCGTCTTGCGCGACGCATGAGCTTTTGCTGTCAAGCCTCAGTATTTTTACTGCTATTTTATTCGCTGTGGCGAGAACGTCACAAAAAGCCACCCCCGGCAACAAGCACTATGATGCAGCCGTATGCCACCGGTCAGCGGCTATGCGAATGGGCTATATGATGAAAAAATATTTGAAGGGTTTTACGTATTGAAACGAACGAACCCGCGCATGCATTGGAGCGCGCGTCGCCCGCAACCGGAGTAAAGGTTTAGCGTAAGCCGCTTAATCGGCGGACTTCCTTTTCGACCAATCGCTCAACCATGGCGGGCAGATTGGCATCGAGCCAATCCTTCAACATCGGTTTGAGCGATTCGAGGACAAGATCCTCGATCGTGGTTCCGGACCGGAACCCGACTCCGCTGGCCGGCAATGGCGGCAGTGGTTTTTCCGGCATGTTTTTGAGTGCGCTGAGCGCACTGGCGGCGGCATTGAGCGTGGTTTCAGAAATAAGCGCCTCTTCAGGCTCAGGCTCTGAGATCGGTTGGGGCTCGGGTGCAGGCTCTGGCTCCGGCTCGGGTTGTGGCGCGGGCGTGGGCTCCGGCTCGGGAGTCGGTTCGGGCGTGGGCTCTGGTTCGGGCTCGGGTATGGGCATCGCCACGGCTTCTGATGGACCGGAAGAAAGCGGCGCCGCCATAATCTCATCGATCGACATGGTGGGAATGGCGGGTGCGTCGCTCCCCTCCCCATCGGCGGGCTCATCATCGCCGATCATCTCGGTAAGTTCCAACACATCCGAGCCGCCAGGCGACGGTGCACCTTCCTCGGCGATAATGCGTTTGATCGATTGGAGAATCTCCTCCATCGACTGATCTTGGTCCTTGGCTTGGCTCATGTGCGGGGCCCTATATTTTCGCATAGGTTACGTTACATATGCCTTGATGCGCAAGGAAATTTCCGCCGAATCATCTGCCTGTGCATGGCGCACGCGGCAAGCCGTGACGTTTTTACACGCACCTACGATTCCTAGAACCCAATGAATTGGTATTTTACGTCTTCGTAATGCTCGTCGGGGTCGTAGCGGGCCACGTCGAGGCCGAGATTCGGTGGGGTCAACTCGCCAAGGGTCAGCGCCAGATTATAGGCGGCAACGACACGATCGCGCTGCGCACGCACCAGATTAGTGCGGGCAATAAATAATTCCTGCTCGGCGTCGAGCACATCCAGCACGGTACGCGCGCCGTATTCCTGTTCCTGCCGCACGCCTTCGAGAGCAATGTCGGCGGCGCGGATCTGATCTTCGCGCGCGGCGATGGTGGCGATCGAGGTTTCAAGGCCTTCCCAGGCCTGTGTCACCTGCTGCTCGATAATCTGCTGCGTGTCCATCGATTCATGCTTGCG
>DITH01000005.1 GCA_002422745.1 Alphaproteobacteria bacterium UBA6189 | reverse complement strand
ACCGATGCGGAAGGGCGCCTCGTGCTGGCCGACGCATTATGGTACACGCAGGACCGCTTCCAGCCGCAATGCATCGTTGACCTGGCCACGCTTACCGGTGCGATCATCATCTCGCTGGGTTCGCACCGCGCCGGCATGTTCTCGCCGAACGATAAACTCTGCGCCGAGCTGATGGAAGCGGGCGAGCGCACGGGCGAACGCCTGTGGCGCATGCCGATGGGCGAGGAGTATGACGCGATGATCAATTGCGACATGGCCGACATGAAAAACATCAGCGACGGACGCGAAGCCGGCTCCACCACGGCGGCACAATTCCTGCAACGTTTTACCAATAACGTGCCGTGGGTGCATCTCGATATTGCCGGGGTGGCATGGAACAAAAAATCTACCGCCATTACGCCTAAAGGCGGTGTCGGCTGGGGTGTGCGCCTGCTCGATGAGTGGATTCGCACGCATTACGAGAAGTAGGAGGTTGGAATCTGGAGTTTGGAACGTTGGGAACCACGCGAAGCAATGATTACCTGAATTCTTTTCGTAAACTCGATGTTTATGAGAAAGCTTTTGAATTATCATTATACATTCACGAAATTTCCTTATCGTTTCCAAAAATCGAACAATTTTCGCTTGCTGACCAAATTCGCCGTTGCTCGCGCTCGATCTGTGCAAATATCGCTGAAGGGTATGCAAAACAAAATTTTTCTAAAGCCGAATTTCGTCGCTTTTTAAGTATGGCGATTGGTTCTGCCACCGAATCTCAGGTATGGAACGATTATGCGCTACGTTTGCGTTATACAGATCCTGCCGTTCACCAATCTATCCAAACTGAGCTAATCTCTATCGATAAAATGTTGCGCCGCTTACATCAGCGTTCTCATCCAGATTCCTAAATCCAGATTCTAAACTCTATGAAAACACCGACCATTCAATTCTATCATTTGCGTTCGACCAGCCGCGAGCGGGCCGTGCCCAAGCTGATGGAAAAGGCGCTGGCCACCGGCAGCCGCGTGGTGGTGATGGCCAACAGCGACGCCACCCTCAAAACCCTGAGCGAGGCGTTATGGACCAACGACCCGGCCAGCTTCCTGCCGCACGGGTCGGCACGCGAGGCGCTGGCGGCCGAGCACCCGATTATCCTCACCCTGGCCGATGAAAATCCCAACGGCGCCGATATTCTTTGCGTGCTCGATGGCGTGTCGCCTGCCTCGCTTACCAGCTACGCCAAGGTGCTCGACGTGTTCGACGGCTCCAACGAAGAAGACGTGCTGCGCGCCCGCGAGCGCTGGAGCGCCTACAAAACCGCCGGGCATAAACTGCAATATGTGAAACAACAGCAAGGCGGCGGCTGGAAAGTCGAAGCCGAAGCCTAGCTATTTCCGCCGCGCGACCGTCATGCCTTCGGCGGTAGGGATGAGCACGCCGTCGAACTCGGTCAGATTGCCAAGCCGCGCGTTAAATGCACGCATGACCTCTACCGCCTCTGGCTTGGCGGCATCCGGCTTCTCCCCCGTCACCGCCCCCCACAACAGCGTATTGTCGGCAATGATCAGCGCATGCGGCGCAAGCAGCGGTAACGCCGCATCGAGGTAGTCCATATAGTGGCGCTTCTCGGCATCGAGAAACAGTACATCATACTGCGGTTTATGCGGTTGGGCGCGCAGCCAGGTCAGCGCATCGGCTTCGACCACGGTAATCGCATCGGCATGCGGCGAAGCGGCAATATGGTTGCGGGCGAGTGCGGCATGTTTCGCGCTCGCTTCCAGCGTCGTTACCTGGGCACCGGCCATGGCCAGCCGCAGGGCGGTGGCCCCCATGAACGTGCCAATTTCCAGCGCATGATTTGCGCCGTGCAGGCGGGCAAACCAGCCTAGCAGATGTGCTTCGTACGGTGACATCTGCATGCCCGCATGGATGGCATCGCCTGCTGCGCGCGCGGTCTGCAACCAGTCCGGCTCGTCGACATACGTAGTCGTGAGGTAGCCCATGAGCGGGCCTTCGTTACGGCTGTCCATCGCGTAGCTCCATCTGTTCGGGGCGGGTGATAACGATCATCGGTCCGTTGTCGCGGATCACCTTGCCGCGAGCGCGGATCAAGGCGCCATCGGGAACCAGTAAACGCTCGCCGAAACTGCGCCAGGCGCGGCGCGGGATCATCAGCGAGAAATCGGTTTTCCAGTCGGCGCCGAAATTGATGTAATAGGCGTCGCGCCCCTTATAGGTGCGGGTAACACGCCCACTTACCAGCTGCATTGGCTGGGTATCGACGGCGACTTCATCGGCATGCGTGCAGCTGCCGCCGCAATCCGGGCCTTGCCACCATCCGCGATCGGCCTTCTCCGCGGCGCGCTCCGCCTGCTGCCAGCGTTTCACCGGGCGCAGGCTGGCGGTGGGGTAAAGCAATGCAAGCCCTTCGGCCAGCAACTGTTCCTGCAGGCTGATGGTGCTGCCTTTCGCACTGACAATCGCGCTCTCGCGGCCATAGCGATCGGGCTTACTGCCGGTCGGGCGCAGGGTCTGGCCCACCCAGCGCTGGGCGTAGCGCGCAGCGGCATCGGGCGCGGCGATCCACACATGGCTGAGCGTGATACGGCGTTCGTCGGCCAGCGTGAACACCAGTTGCGGGCCTTCTGCCGCCACATGCTGCAGGCGCGATTCGGCCGTGTTGCCCGCCAGCGGCAACAGCAGCACAGTCAGGCAGCAAAGGAGAAACGGTAACGGGCGCATGGGCGAAAAACCCTTGATTTACGAATGGGCTCTGCCATATCTGGCAGCCAGACACCACACTTACCCAAGGATTTTTCCATGCGCCAGCTTCTTGCCGCTCTTGCCCTGTTCACCCTTGCTGCCGGCCCGGCGATTGCCGGCGAAGGCGAGCATCTGGCCGTATACGGTGGCGGTTTTGAAGTGTTCGACAACACCAACGATTCCACCATGCTGGGCGCGGAATACCGGTTCGACGACCAGTTCAACGGGCTGCGCCCGGTGGTGGGCGTATTCGCCAACGCGGATTCGGGCGCCTATGCCTATGCCGGAGCGTATTGGGATCTGCCGCTTGGCACCCATCCGTTCGTCATTTCGCCGGGCTTTGCGGTCGGTGCCTACAATGAAGGCGCCAGCAAGGATCTCGGCTCGGTGCTGGAATTCCGCTCGACGCTGGAAATCGCCTACCAGTTCGACCGTGGCGATCGCCTGGGCGTGGCCATCAGCCATCTGAGCAATGCCGGGATTGGCGATTCCAACCCCGGCACCGAAACGCTGCAAGTGGTCTATTCCTACCCGATGTGGTAGCGCCTAGCGGCCTTGGCTGCTTTGAATGCCTAGCATTTCGCCGGTTTCACGCGTAATGCGTCCGATGGCCTTGCCTGCTTCGAAGGGGAATTTTTCTTTTTCTATATTAGGCCCCCAAGGCTTCAACGCCACGATACTCTCCGCCGCCTGCGCGACCAACCGTGCGCCTTTTAGCAATTCGCGGTCATTCAGTGCCGGATTCTCTGGAATCTCCGCAGCAATATTATAGCCGATTAAAATCCGCGATGCGACAAAGGCGCGCTTACCCAAATCGAAATGCTTCGCGCGACCGGGGTTTTTGGCGTAGGCTTCGCTATACATACTGCGATGCGAGTGATCGTTTAAATGCCGCAAATGACGCGCCAGATCTCCCGTTACTCGAAGCAGTTGGCGTTGGTCGACAGCCTCCATCGCTTGCTGTTGATTTGCCTCGGCCCCTTCACGCATCACTTGCTTGGTGCTTTCATCGGCTTCGGAATAAAGCTGGCCATATTGCCTGCGGGTCTCATGAGCCGCTAATTGCTCAACTTCACCATTGAAAAGTTTGCTGACGGTTTCATCGCTAAGCGTGCTACGGTTTTGCACTTGCGGGGGGCGTACCGGGTCAGCTAATAGCACTCGCAGCTGTTGGCGTAAAAGCGTACCCTTTGGCGTATTCGCACCCGCTTGTTCTATTTCAAGTATCAATTCCCGGGCATGGCGGCGACGCATTGTCTCGAGAATATGTTCGGAACGCTCGCCGGTTACATCGTCGGCACCCTTTGATTTCCCGAGTTCATAGTATTTGTCTTCTATCCGGCTCGCCTCCAAACTCAGGCGCTGAAGTGTGTAAGTGGTTTTATCCTCCGGCATGTGCTTGCCGAGAAAATCCAGATTTTCCATCGCCTGGCGTACTGCCCCACCCATTTCAGAGGAGTTAAGGCGATTGCCCGCCAGTGCGTAAAGCTGTCCCCAGCTGATATTCAGGGGTTTGTGCTCGGTATAGCCGTTGCCGTTGCCGCCGCCGAGGCTGGTCATGTAGCCTGTCCGCTTCGCCACGGCCTTCTCATCGAACCCGATATTATCGTAAAAACGCTGGGTCATGTAATTGGTTAATGTGGCGATAACCGCCGTTGAGCGGGGCGGCAGTTCCTGAGCCGGAAACAATTCCGGCCAATCACGTTGGAAATTTTTATAATCGTGGGGCGCGCGCGTACGTAACAGTAGCGTGGCGGCATGGCGCATGACCCGGCGTACATCTTTATCGGTAATCGGCGCGGCGGCAAATGCCTGTGCGGTTTCGCGGGGCAGAACCTTGGCCAGATGCTCGGCGTATTTTCGTTCGCCGGGCTTGTTCAGCGCGCGCTCGTGTTTGGTCGTAAAGCTCATGGCGACTCCTATAGCCGCCAGTATGAGGATGAAGCGTTACAAAATGATGAAGATTGCGTGACTTAACCGTTACGATGCCAGTGCGTCGTACGCCGGAAGGGTCAGGAATTCCACGAAATCCGGGCGGAAGGTGAGGTCGAGCACGATGGCGCGCGCCTTGGCATAAGGCACGGACGCGAACAGTTCCTCGCCTACCGATGCCTTGATCTTCACCATTTCCTCGTCGGCCAGCTGGGTGAGCCATGGCTGGTCGATCGGCTGGCCCGCATCGGTTTTGGCACCATGATGCAACCATTGCCACAATTGCGAGCGCGAAATTTCGGCGGTGGCGGCGTCTTCCATCATGTTGAACAGCGGCACGCAACCGAGCCCCGCCAACCAGTTGGCGGTGTATTGAATCGACACGTTGAGGTTATTGCGCACCCCCGCCTCGGTGACGGAACCCTGATGCATCTGCAGCAATTCTTTCTGCCCTACCGTAACATCCTCGCGCCGCTTGTCTTTCTGGTTGGCGCTCGGCATCAGCCGGTCGAACACTTCCATCGCCACCGGGATCAGGCCGGGATGGGCCACCCAGGTGCCGTCATGCCCGTAGGTGGCTTCGCGCTCCTTATCGGCTTTCACGGCGGCGAAGGCCTTGTCGTTGGCCGCTTCATCGTTTTTCACCGGAATGAACGCCGCCATGCCGCCCATCGCATGCGCGCCCCGGCGGTGGCAGGTTTGAATCAGCAGTTCGGAATAGGCTTTGAGGAAATCCTTGTTCATCGTCACCTGCGCGCGCTCGGGCAGCAGGAAATCCGGGTGGGCGTGCATTTTTTTGATGGCCGAGAAAATATAATCCCAGCGGCCGCAATTCAGGCCCACCGCATACTCCTTCAGCGCATGCAGGATCTCGTGCATTTCGAATGCTGCCGTCAGCACCTCGATCAGCACCGTGGCTTTAATGCTTCCCTTGGGGATACCGATATACTGCTCGGCAAAAGCAAAAATATCGGCCCAGAGCTTCGCTTCCTCGGCGTTTTCCAGTTTCGGCAAATAGAAATATGGGCCGGTACCGCGGGCCAGCCTCTCCTTGGCGTTATGGAAGAAGTAGAGGCCGAAATCGAGTAGCCCGCCGGGGATAGGCTGGCCGTTAAACGTCACGTGGCGTTCGGGCAGGTGCCAGCCGCGCGGCCGCACGATCAGCACCGCGAGGCCCTCTTCGTTCAGCGTGTAGCACTTGCCTTCAGGGCTTTCGAAGGTCAGCTCCAGCCGCACGGCATCGTGCAGGGCGCGCTGGCCATCGATAATTTTTTCCCAGGTCGGCGCCAGCGAATCTTCCAGATCGGCCATAAACACTTTGGCGCCGGAATTGAGCGCATTGATAATCATTTTCGGCTCTGCCGGGCCAGTGATCTCCACCCGTCGGTCCTGCAAATCGGCCGGGGTGGGCGCGACCTGCCAGTCACCATCGCGGATGGCTTTCGTATCGGGATTGAAATCGGGCAACGCACCGGCATCAAATTTCGTTTGCTGCGCCACGCGCGCCTTCAGCAGCGCATCGCGGGTGGGAATGAATTTCTCGCATAAAGCAGCGATGAATTGCTGCGCCTCGCTGCTCAACAAGAACTGGCAATGCTGCGGCGTGGCGGCATGAAATTGTAGGCCTGTTGCGGCAGTGGATTGGGTGGCGGTGGCGGTCATAAGTATCTCCCTGATTGCGAGCGTCGTGCGAAGCTATCCTTCGTTGCGATCCTGCTGAGCGCAGCGAAGCAACTCAAGTTCTTCCTGTGGCTAAACGATGACCATCCGGGAATGTCTTCTTCGCAATGACGCAGCCTAATCGCCTGATCTTACATTGCAAGCTTGATGTCGCTTCGCGCACGGACTAAAGCTTACGCATGATTCAACGCAGCTGGCACACCCTTAAACATTCCTGCTTCGTGCTCTACCGCGCGGGGTATAATCTCGTCTTCAACGACGGGATAGAGCTTGCGGGCTATCTCACCTTCCTGACCATATTATCGCTTTTCCCGTTCCTGGTGCTGGTGGTGGCGGTGTTCGGTTTTATCGGCCAGGGGGCGCTTGGCGCGCAATTTGTGCAGTTCCTGGTCGAGCATTTGCCGGAAGAAGCCGTGCAGGCCTTGCTGCCGCGTATTCAGGAAATCACTTCCGGCCCGCCGCAAGGCCTACTCACCATTGCGATTCTCGGCGCAATCTGGACGTCGTCGTCCGCCGTGGAAGGGCTGCGCGCCGTGCTTAACCGCGCCTACAAAGTGAGCGACCCGCCGCATTTCTTCTTCCGGCGGCTGATGTCCATCGCACAGATTCTGGTGTTCACCTTCCTGATCATCACCGTCATGGCGATCATGGTATTCGCCCCGTTGCTCGTTCAAAGCTTCATGAAATTTACCGGGGTGCTGGTGCCGATCGAGATCGAGCATCTGTTTGTTGATTACTTCATTTACATCGGCGCGGTGATTATGTTCGCGGGGGTGGCGTCGCTGTATTATGTGCTGCCTAACGTGAAGCAGAGTTTCGTCGCGGTGGCCCCCGGGGCTGCGCTGGTAGTAGTGCTGTGGCTGCTTGGCGCTTCGGCCGTCACCTTCTATTTCGACAAAATCGGCCAGATCAATATTATCTATGGCTCGCTATCGAGCATGATCGCCACGCTGATTTTCTTTTTCGTGATGAACATCATTTTCATCTACGGGGCGGAGTTTAACCACGTGCTGCTTGAAGTGCTGGGCCGGCGCATCGAGGAGAAAGAACATTCCGACCAGTCACCCGACGACACGGTGATTAAAAACACCCACAGCCATTAAGCCAGTGCCGGGATGCTGCCACGCCAGAGCAGCAGCAAAAATGCCAGTGCAATGGCGATGCCGTACGGCACCGGCTGTTTGGGCATCAGAATGCGCGGCAGTTCGCGGCCGCGGCTGAGCATGGCCGCCACGGCGCGTAGCAGCAGCAGCACGATTACCAGCGCGCCGCCGACAATGGCCGTGAGCATCAGGAAATGCAGCGCTGTGATGCTCCAGCCCAGCCACAGGGTAAGCACGACCAGCAGCTTGATATCGCCGCCGCCCATGAGACCCAGCGCGAAGAACCCTAAACCTACAAGTAGCACGAGCCCGGCTGCCGCCAGCGCCATGAGCGGATTGAGCGGCAAAAAAAATGCCGCCATGCCCCACAGCACCAGCAGGGCGAGGTTCAGGCTGTTGGGAATCACGTAGCGCGTGGTGTCGAGCACGATCACCGCGAGCATGGCCGCCGTAAGCAGCCAGGGAATGGTGCTGAGAAAGGCAGCAATTATCGCCGCTAAATCGCCGGTCATGGTTATGCACTCCCTTGCTTTATGCCCTTGTCAGGCCGGATTCGGTGGTCTAACCTTGGGTTAAACGAGGTATTGGATCCCGATGCAACAGGCAAGTCATAGCACTCCTCCTGCCGGCACCGTCAAGCGCGGGCACATCATCGTGATTGGCAACGAAAAGGGCGGCTCGGGGAAAACCACTACCGGCATGCACCTGATTATCGGCCTGCTGCGCCTGGGCTTTCGCGTCGGGTCGATGGATATCGACGCGCGCCAGCGCTCCCTCACCCGCTATATCGAAAACCGTAAAATGACCATCGCCAAGGAAGCTACCCCGCTGCCCTTGCCCAGTCATATCGTGGTTAATAAAAGCCCCTATAATATCCAGGAGGAAACCGAGGAGGACGAGCGCGACCGTTTCACGCGTGCGCTGGCCAAGCTGCTCGTCACCTGCGATTTCGTGGTCATCGACTCGCCGGGGAACGACACCTACCTGTCGCGCCTGGCGCATTCCTTCGCCGATACGGTGATTACACCGGTAAACGACAGTTTCGTCGATCTCGACGTGCTGGCATCGGTCGACGGCTTGACCCTGCAGGTGCAAAAACCGAGCATTTATTCCGAAATGCTGTGGGAACAAAAACTTCAGCGCGCGCGCCGCGATGGCGGCTCGATCGACTGGATCGTGATGCGTAACCGCCTGTCGAACCTCGATGCGCGCAATAAGCGTCAGATTTCCAAAGTGATGGAAGAGCTCACCAAGCGCCTCGGTTTCCGTCAGGCTCCCGGCTTCTCGGAACGGGTCATCTTCCGCGAATTATTCCTGCTTGGGCTGACCGTGCTCGACGTGCTGGAGACCACGAAATCCGGCTCGCTTTCGATGTCGCATCTGGCGGCGCGGCAGGAAGTGCGCGACTTGCTAAAAACCCTGCGGATTCCTTCCGTCGATGCGCGGATCGCCCAGGTACGCGCCGGACAAAAAGGCGACCCGATCACCGACCCGCGCATTGCGCCCAAATCCACACCGGCCAAGGCGGAGGCAGCTGAGCCCAGCGCCAGCAGCAGTCCATCCGTCGCTACGCCCGAGCCGGCCACTAGCGCCGCGTAATCAAAGGATATCCCCGTGCATCTTCCCGACGCCTCGCTGTTTCGCGCTTACGATATGCGCGGGGTCGTCGGCGAAACGCTGAACGCTGTCGACTGTATTGCCATCGGCCATGCCTTCGCCAGCCTGGTGGCCGAGCGCGGCCAGTGCCGCACGCCGCTGATCGTGCTGATGCATGACGGGCGCGACAGCTCGCCCAACCTTTCGGAGGCGATGTGCGAGGGATTGATGCGTGCCGGTGCCCATGTGCTCGATGCCGGGCTTGGCCCCACCCCCATGTGCTATTTCGCCGCCCACCACCTACAGGCCGACGCGGCGGTAATGATCACCGGCTCGCATAACCCGCCCGATCACAATGGCGCCAAATTTGTGCTCGAAGGCAAGCCGTTTTACGGCCGCGAGCTGGCAGCCCTGCGCGATCGGCTAGCGCAAAACCAGTTGCTGCATTCGCGCGGGCATCGCGAAGAAGTGAAAATGCTCGATGAATATACCGATTGCCTGCAGCGTTCGCTCGGCGATTCGGATGCGCTCAACAAGCTGTCCATCGCTTGGGATGCCGGGAATGGTGTGGCCGG
>DITH01000036.1:3453-7154 GCA_002422745.1 Alphaproteobacteria bacterium UBA6189 | reverse complement strand
CATACATGATGTGCTTTTCGTCGCCGGGCACCGGGATACCCCAACTGAAAGTGGTGCGCGAGATCGAAAGGTCTTTCAAGCCGCCTTTGACGAAGGAAATCACTTCGTTACGGCGCGATTCGGGCAAAATAAAATCCGGATGGGCGGCGTAGAAATCGAGCAGCTTTTGCTGGTAGTTCGACAAGCGGAAGAAATAACTCGGCTCCTCCACCCACTCCACCTCGGCGCCGGTGGGGGCTTTGCCCTCGACCAGTTCGGATTCGGCATAAAACGCCTCGTCGCGCACCGAATACCAGCCCGCGTAACTGCCAAGGTAAATATCGCCCGCTGCTTCGAGCGCTTTCCAGAGCTCCTGCACCCGCGCGACATGGCGCGGCTCAGTGGTGCGGATGAAATCAGTGTTGCTCAGATTCAGGGTCTGGCCCATTTCGCGGAAATGTTCCGATACTTCATCGACAAAGGCTTGCGGCGGAACCCCGGCGGCTTTGGCCGATTTCTCGACCTTTTGTCCATGCTCGTCGGTGCCGGTGAGAAACTTCACGTCGATCCCGTCGAGCCGCATATAGCGGGCAATCGCATCGCACGCCACGGACGTATAGGCATGGCCCAGATGCGGCTTATCGTTAACGTAATAAATGGGCGTGGTGATGTAATATGTTTCCATGGGATTCAGCATTCGGGGTTGTTTTAGGGCCGTCACCATAATCAAGCGGCGGCGATTGTCCATTAATCCCTGAGGCGCACTGCCTGAAACCTGTTCCCGTGTTAGGCGGCCACGCGATCGAGCAATCGCGGATCGAGCAGCATGGCGATGGTATGGCGCTTATCGAGATTGAACGTATCGGTCGCGGTGATCAGGCTACGCGCCTGCCCTGCCCAACCCTGGCGAAGCGCAGTCGGCAGTGCCTTCGCGATAGCGGCCACCAACTCCCCTTCCCCATGGATAATGGGTGTGCCACGGTGATGCGGCCAAAGGCTGATGCGGCTGATTGCCATATGCCAGCCATGCAGGATTGTTTTCCATGTTTCCGGTGATTTTTGCGCGGCCACGCTATCGGTAAAGCGCTGGCGGGTGGCGTTCGAGGCATCGGGTTGCAAAGCCGCCAGCCATTGCTGGTACCATTTTACCCCCTCATGTGCGTAGAGCGTGATCGCCAGGCCGGGCGAACCGTCGGCCAGCGTATGCAGGGCCCCGTAATCGGTGCTGGGGATGGTGGGGGCAACGGATTGCAACGCCGCATCGAAGGCGGCGCGGTCGGGTGCGAGCAGGCCGAATTTACGGCAGCGCGAGCGAATGGTGGGTAAAATAGCGCCCGGCTCGTGGCAGACCAGCAGCAAAATCGCCTGCGCCGGTGGTTCTTCGAGAATTTTGAGCAGTGCGTTGGCCGCGTTGCTATTGAGCTGGTCGACCGCATCGACGATCACCACGCGCCAGTCGCCCTCAGCCGGAGTGAGGCTAAAGAATTCTGGCACCTTGCGGGCATCTTCCACGCTAATAGTGGCTTTTTCCGCGCCTTTCCGCGCATCGAACGCCGGGGCGATGGTGAGCAAATCGGTATGCGATGCGGCGGCAATGCGGCGAAAGAGCGGGTCGTCCGCTGCGGAGCCCAGAACCGCTGCGGGGGCTGAGGCAGGCTCCTCGCCAAAGAGGGAAAAACTATCCGCCTCTTTTTTAGCCTGCACAGCGCCTGTCGCCAGAATATGTCGCGCAAGCCGGTAAGCCAGCGTCGCCTTGCCGATGCCCTTCGGCCCGGCCATCAGGTACGCATGGTGCAGTTTACCGGCACCAAATTCCTGCAGGAACTGCCGCTCGGCTTCAGCATGGCCGAATAAATGCGGATTCTCACGCGGGGCGGGTATATCGATGCTGCTGCTTTTGGCCATAATGATTACCTACCAAAGAATGATGCCCCCGTCATTCACCGTGTGTGCGTAAGCATATTCACGGTGGCGACGTTACGAAGGAGTTAGCTGTAAATTGAAACGCGCGTTCACAGCCGAGATGATAGCAGCGTGAACCGTTTCGGCATCATCGACAGCGTTGATCGTATGGATACGCGCCGCATGGGTTTTGGCTAAACGCAAAAAACCCTCACGCAGCTGCCGGTGATAGTCGAGCCCCATTTGCTCGAAGCGTGATTCGGCGACATTGCCACGCGCTTCGGCGCGGGCCAGCCCCTCCTCGGGCGGCAGGTCGAGCAACAAGGTTAAATCCGGCCCCTGATTGCCAAAGAACATGCTGTAAAGCTGGTCGAGCCATGCGGTGCCTACCTGCTTAGCGATACCCTGATAAATGAACGTGGAGTCGTAAAACCGGTCGCACAGCACCCAGCTACCTGCGGCAAGCGCGGGGGCAATGCGGGTGGTGAGATGGTCGTAGCGGGCGGTCATGAACAGCAAGGCTTCCGTGGTTGGCTCCCAGGCATCCACCGCACCGGAGACAACCAGACCGCGAATTGCTTCGCCACCCGGCGATCCACCCGGCTCACGGGTCACCAGCACCGGCAACCCAGCCGCTTCCATGGCCGCGGCCAAACGTTTGATCTGGGTGGATTTACCAGCCCCCTCGCCACCTTCCAGCGTGATGAAGCGTGGCCGCTGCACGGTTTATTCCCCGCCAAACAGGTTGCTAACCCCACGCGGAATGCGCCCGAAGAAGGAGAGTTTCGCCACGTCGCGCGCCGCCACCAGTTTAACTTCCTTTACCTGGCCGGTGGCCATAGTAATGCGCAGAACACCCAACGCATCACCCTGCTTAATGGGCGCTTTCACGGGGGCATTATACTCGGCCACCATTTTGATGGTGTCGTGACCGACTTTCGGTACACTCAGCCGTAGCGGCTCCGCCACGGTAAGCGGCACGCGCCGCGCATCGCCCATCCATACCGTCGCTTCGGTGACGGTTTGGCCCGCCTTAAACAGGGTCAGGTTGTCGAAGTTATGAAAGCCCCAGTTGAGCAACCGTTCGCCTTCTGCCGCTCGCGCCGAGTCGGAGGGCAGACCATTCACCACTAGCACTAAGCGACGCCCGTTCGCCGGGTTCTTGGCCGACAGAACAATGCCGTACCCTGCCGCTTCGGTGTGGCCGGTTTTGATGCCATCGACCCCAAGGCCCGGTTTGCCGAGCAATAGGTTGCGGTTAAACTGGCGAATACCGTTATAGATGAATTCGCGCTCCGACAGGTAGTGGTAGTATTGCGGAAAGTCGCGGATCAGTGCAGCCGAAAGCAGTGCAAGGTCATGCGCCGTGGTATAGTGGTTGGCATCGGGCCAGCCACTGGCATCGACAAAATGGGTGTTCTGCATGCCCAGTTCTTTGGCTTTCGCATTCATTTGGTTGGCGAATGCTTCTTCCGAACCGGCAATCCCTTCCGCCACCACCACGCAGGCATCATTGCCCGATTGCACGGCGATGCCCCGAATCAGATCCTCCAGCGGAATCTGGCCACCCAGCGGCACGAACATTTTCGAGCCCTGCATGCGCCAGGCTTTTTCGCTTACGGTAAATTCATTGTCGAGGGAAAGCGTGCCCTGCTTCAAACGCTCGAACACCAGGTAGAGCGTCATGATTTTGGTCATCGAGGATGGGTACATCTTGGCATCGGCCGCTTTTTCCAGCAGCACGGTGTCCGTCGTTACGTCGAACAGCGCAACATGGCTGGCCGGGCTTTCCATCGTCGAGCCGTCGGCGGCGTTCACTT
>DITH01000036.1:0-3445 GCA_002422745.1 Alphaproteobacteria bacterium UBA6189 | reverse complement strand
CCATACCTGCCTCACGCAAGGTTGCGTCTGGCTCGGCAACCGGGGTTTCCTCGGCCATCGATTGCTGTACCGACAGCACCTTCGCCGGAGCAGCCATCACCGGCGTCGCCAGCGCAACAAGAATCAGCAGGGAAGCCAGGGGAAGCCAGAAAGGACGGGTCATACGATCTCCAAGCAGAAGCGGGATGGTAATGGTTACGGGTGGACAAAACGCGCATCCACCATTCCCATTCGGTGCACGCGTTGCAGGACTTCTTCCGCCATGTCGACGGTGCTATAGGGGCCAAGCCGCACACGGTAGAGCGTGGCATCGCCGCGCGCAACCGGGCTGATATTAGCCGGCCCAATGGTGGCGACGCGCGATGCCAGGCTTAGCGCATTTTGCTCGACCGAAAACGTGCCGATTTGCACATAAGTGCCCGGCGCAGGCGCAACCGCAGCGGGGGCGGATGGTGGGTCGAGCGCGCGCGCAGGCGGTGCTGGTTCGACGGCGTGCGGTTCGGCCGGTAACGGCGCTAATTTATTGGGGTTGTTGCTATAGCCCTGCATGCTAACCTGAGCCGGGGATACAGGCGGCAAGGTCGCGGGTGGCAAATCCTGCGCCATGACCGCGTGGGTGGGCGCAGCAGCACTGGGAACCGAGGGGGCGTAACGCGGCGCCGGGGCTGCATGGGCGGATGACACCGGCTTTACCTCATCCCACCAGCTACGGTCGGTAACCGGACGTTGCGCCTTGGCATCGATTTCTGCCGCAGCAACGGCGACCCGTTTATGCGCATAGGGTAAAATTTCACGCGCGATATCGATACTTTCCGGCGCGCGGCCCTGGGCCAGCAAATCGGCAAATCGCTGCGATTCCGGCAGCATATACTCCACCCGCACCTTGGCGACACCTTTACGGATCAGGCCGATTTCCTTGGCTGCGGCATAGGAAAGATCGATGATGCGGTTTTCGGCAAATGGCCCACGATCATTAATGCGCACAAAAATCTGTTTGCCGGTTTCAACCATCGTTACCCGCACGATGGAAGGCAACGGCAGGGTTTTATGCGCTGCCGTCATCGAATGTTTGTCGAATGCTTCACCGTTGGCCGTTTTGCCGCCATGGAAACCCGGTCCATACCATGATGCCAGGCCGACTTCGTTATAATCGGGCTCGAAACGCGGCACATACCATTCGCCATTGATTTTATACGACTGGCCCAGCTTTACGTAGCGTGATTGTTTTTTGCCCCCAGCGAACCCGGGCACGCCCTCTGTCGACTCCTGACGTCCGGAATATTCCGGCGCGCCGCCGCACGCGGTGAGCAATACAGTGCAGGCAAGCGAAAGCAGGAGAGCACGAAAGGTCATTATTCCGCCTTTCCGATTGCATCGGCTAACTGGCCAACGGCGCTCGCAAAATAACGCGAGCGGTTCCACTTCAGCAGCACCTCGAAATTGGGAGTGACAATCACGCCGCCTTCCGCCGCAGTGCCTGGAAAAATTGCCCCTTCCCCACTGCTTTTTACGCCCCAGCCGATGTCTTTTTGCCAGCCGGACTGGCTAAGGTAATTAGCGATCGAGGCGAAGGTATCGGGCAACGAATGCCAGATATCGCGCGTGCCGTCCTTATCCCAGTCTACGGCGAATTTCAGGTAACTCGACGGCATGAACTGACAATTACCCATGGCGCCTGCCCATGAACCAATCAGGTCGAACTGGTTCCACGGCCCTTGCTGCAGAATGGTCAGCGCGGCGAGAAGTTCTTTCTCGAAGAGCTCACGGCGGCGGCCTTCATAGGCCAATGTAGCAAGCGACTGCACCACCATGAAATTACCGGTATTCGCGCCGTAATCCGTCTCCATCCCCCACAGGGCGATGATAAAGCGCGGCTCCACCCCGTAGGTAGCCTCAATCTGTGCCAGGAGCACGCGATGCTCGCGCAGCAGCGCCTGGCCTTTGGCAATACGGCGTGGGTTAACGGTATTCTTCAGATATTTGCTGTAGCTAAGCTTGTCTTCCGGTTGGCGGCGGTCGAGCTCAATCACGTAGTCATCAACGGTGATGTTCTTGAAGGTCGCGTCGAGCAATTCTTGCTCGATCCCGGCGGCGCGTGCCTTCTCGCTGAATGTTTGCAGCCAGACGCCATAAGGCTCACTTTGCGCCATAGCAGTCGGGGCACTCAGGCTGAGTGCCAGGAATCCCACTATCATGTGACGCAACATCATCCACTTACCCGAAAAAAGGAGATTCCTTATGGCGCGGCTTGCCCGGCGCAGCAAGTCGAAATGGGTTTAGGTGGGTAAAGATGCATTTTCTGTCGTAATGCCCGTTGCTTATTGCTAAAGTGTTTGTGGAAAACTAAAGCCGAACACGGCACTGGGGAATAGGGTGGTGGATTATCATCTCTGCCAGGATCGCATTGTTGCCGATGCTGCATTGCAGGCATTGCCCGATGTGTTGAACCGGCATCATCTCGGCTCACGCCTTATGCTGGTATGCGACGACACCACGTATGTCGCAGCCGGCCAGCAAGTCTATGTTCGCCTCATTCAGCAGCACCAACAGGTAACGCCCCACTCGCTTGGTCGCCACCCGGAAGCGACATTTGAAGCAGCCAGCACATTGATCGAGCGGGCAGATACCTGCAGCGGTATTCTGGCGGTGGGTTCCGGCACGGTGAACGATGTAGCAAAATATGCCGCTGCTAAATTGCGCCTGCCCTATGTATGCATCCCCACGGCCGCGTCGATGAATGGCTACAGTTCGGCAAATGCCAGCCTGATCGTGGGCGGAGCAAAAAAATCACTCGCCGCCGAGCCGCCACGCGCCGTCGTGGCGGATTTGAGCATCCTGGCTGCAGCTCCCAAGCGCATGACTCGCGCCGGCGTCGGGGATATGCTCTGCCGCAGCACGGTTGAGGCCGACTGCCTGCTCAGCCATTCTTTACTTGGCACCCCCTACCCACGCGACGAATTCCTTGTGCTGCGGGCGCACGAGAAAACCCTGATGGCCAATATAGGCCAGTTGAAGGAATCGGCGCCCGAATACCTCGCCAGCCTGATGCAGGCGCTGCTCGATGCCGGCGACGCGATGACGCGGCAGGGCTCTAGCATTACCGCAAGCCAGGGCGAGCATATGATTACCCATACGCTCGACATGATGTATGGTAGTGAAATTCGTGCGTTGCATGGCGAGCTGGTGGCCGTCGCAACCATCACGATGAATGATCTGCACCGCAAAATGTTGCTATGCCACCCGGCAGTGAAGTCCCTGCCCCGCGATGAAACCATCTTTACCCGGGCTTTTGGCAAGAAAACGGGGCCGTTGGCCTGTGCGGCGTATGCGCCAAAAGTACTCACGCTCGAACAGGCAGAACATATGAATCGCCTGCTGCAGGAGCAGTGGCCCGCCATCAAGGAAGAACTATCCACGGTAGTGATAAAGGATTCCTCGCTCGAGC
>DITH01000011.1 GCA_002422745.1 Alphaproteobacteria bacterium UBA6189 | reverse complement strand
GTTTGTGTTACTGAACGATGCGGTCATGAAGCTGCCGTTGGCTACCCAAACTATCGGCCAGCAATGGAATGTGCGGGCGGTGACTCTGGGTATGCCGTGGAACGAGGGTAACGAAATGAGCCATGTGATCTGCGGGGAGAGCCTGAAGCCGCTCGCACCCGTTCGGATAAAAGCGGTGCGCAACGAGGCGGGTGATGTGCATTTCAGCTGGCTACGGCGAGCGCGGGTGGATAGCGGGCTGCGCGACTATGTCGATATCCCGTTAATTGAAACGCAGGAAATTTACGATTTTGCCATCGTGGATGGAGATAATATTTTACGATTGTGGTCGACATATTCGCCGAATACTACCTATGCCGCAGCTGACCAGGAAACCGATTTTGGCAGCTTGCAAGCCGGTTATGCTGTGAAAATCCATCAGCGTTCGACTTGGGTAGGGCCGGGGAATGCCCTGCTGGAATTTGTATGGGTGGAGTAACGATTTGTTAAGCATTAGAGGCGTATACTGCCCTTAATGAATTTGATTCCGCATAAAGTGTTTAGGGAGCACACATCTGAGCCACTGCACCAGCTCTTGCTGAATTTCGGCAAAGGGTTGTGGCAGTGGCCAGTGACCAAGCCGCACGATGATGCGGCCAGTCTGGTGAGCGCCGATATGGCACTGGCGAAGAACGGCGAAACGGCAGTGCTTGAAGCACGGGTGCGTGAGCTGATTATCAAGCAATTGGCGACGAATGTGCGGATGCATCACGACGATTCGGAAGAATTGGCGATGCTGAATACCTTGGAATCGCTTGTGCTGGCCGGGGAAATCACCTTTTCGGATTTCATCGGGCGCCTGCAGAACCTATTTCCTAAAACGATGATTGGGCTCGATGTGTCACTGCGGATGAAAATCGCTGCGTTGATGATCAGCTAAAAGCCATTAGTGTTACTCGGACAAGCAGCACCTCGGACCATCTAAGTCCGGGGTGTTTTATTTTTTGCCAAGTAAACGGGCTTTTCCTTCTGCGAATTCCTGCAGACTGATGGTGCCGTTCTCACGCAAGGCGGCGAGCCGCTCGAGTTCGGTAAGCCAGTCGCTTCCGGTATGTTGGGCGGGCTGCTGTGCGGCACTCACCACCGACTGCATCATGCTGCGTTTGTAGTGATCCATCGCCTCCTGCACGGTGCGCACGAACGGCGCGATGGTGGATTTGAGCACCAGCCCAATGGCAATGGAGGAAGCGCCATCCCACAGGCGGATGGTGCCGAAGAAAATCCCCTGGCTTGAATCAATCGACTGAATGCGGTCGAGATTCATCTGTACCTGACGCAGGCCATAGAACATGCCGCGATCGAGGAATAAGACGCGCCGGTTGGTGCAGACACACAGCCATGTGTGGTTTTCCATATAGCCGGAGGTGAGGGCCATAATCCGCTCTCCTTCGCCCAGCACCTGCGGCAAATAGCGAATTTCCTTACGGGTATAAAATATATAGCGATGGGGCAGCCGTTCGATCTGCCACCAAATTTCATGCATGGTCGGCATAAGTTCTCCTACCGACAGCATGGCTCATCGCGTGTGAAAATCAATCAGGAATCCGGATAGGAGGCGCCATGCTGATGCGTGAGCAGGAAAACACCATACGTATTGCGGTAGTGGAGGAACAGATTCGCGGCATGCGCGAACAGCAAAAATCGCATAACGCGATGACCCAGCGGCGGCTCGACGAGATTGAACAGAAGATGGATGCACTCATTGCGGTGATGCACCGGGGCCGGGGAGCGTATGCGGCGTCGCTAATGATGGCGGGGCTGATCGCCGGTCTGGTAACGAAATTTGGCGCGGGTATCGCGCAATTCTGGGGAAGGTAGAGAGCTATGATCGCATTTTTTTCCATCTTGCTGGGATTTCTCGGGAGTACGTTTCCGGAGGTACTCAAATTGCTGCGCGAAGGCAAAGACAGGGCGCATGAATTGTCGTTGTTACAATTGCAGATAGATTATGAACGCGAAAAGCTGGCGACACGCCAGCATACGGGCGAGCTGCTGCACCAGCAAAAGCTGCAGGAAATTATGGTGGCCGAGCGGCAGGCGTTGAATGCCGGCGCCGGCACGCGGGAGGGGGCGTTGGGTATTGGCTGGGTCGACGCGCTGGCGGGGTCGGTGCGGCCAGTGATGACCTATAGTTTCTTCGTCCTCTATGCGCTGGTGAAATATTGCCAGTACCAGCTTCTGACGGCTCCTTCCTTGCCATGGCAGCCTCCGCTCGACGGGGCACAGGCCATGCTCGCATTATGGACGGAGGAGGATATGGGCATTTTCGCGGCGGTGATTGCGTTCTGGTTTGGCAGCCGGGCCATCGGTAAATTGCGCCGGGCATAGTTGGCATGCAGCTTTCACGCGAAGGAACGGCCCTGATTTGTCAATTCGAGGGATTCTCACCGGTAGTGTATCGCTGCCCGGCTGGGCTTGCGACCATCGGCTACGGGCATGTGCTGACACCGGGGGAGCAGCTAGAGCAGCCCATGACTGAAGCAAAGGCCCACCAATTGCTACGGCAGGATGTGTCAATTGCCGAGCATGCGGTAATACGGTTGATTAGTGTGCCACTGACCCAGGGCCAGTTCGATGCGCTGGTAAGTTTTACCTTCAACCTCGGCGCGGGCGCATTGCAGCGCTCGACCTTGCGGCGGGTGATTAATCGCGGGGACCATGCGGCAGTGCCCACTCAGTTGATGCGCTGGGTATATGCCGCCGGGCGCATCCTGCCCGGTCTTATTGCGCGGCGACAAGCGGAATCCCGGCTTTACCAAGGGAGATAAGCGGTAAAGTTTCATGGAACTGTCACATAACTCGACGCAAAATTTGCTACAGTGAAGGTAGAAAACTGGAGTCGTTATGACCGCACATTTTTTACCTTTGGATCAAACTCACGCCGATATTCTATCGCGCCCGCATGTGAACGGGAAAAAGGCGCAGGAAGTTTTCGGTGGTGCAGAAGGCTTAAAAAAGCTGCAGAGCGAATTAGCCGCCGCCATTGAAAGCTCCGAATTAAAAGAGCCGGTGAATGCGTTGCGCGATAAGATTAAAACCTGCATGGGCACCGTGAATGACCAGAAAAAACTGGGTGAGGCCGCTACTGGCTTAGCAGACGCTGAAACGGCGTTGATAGAAGCTCAGGAAGAGTTGACGAAACTGCTTTCGGGCAATGGCTCTACCAAGCATGAAGCTGTCACGAAAGCCTATGAAGCCTATGAAACCGGGGTTAGCAAAGCCAAGGGCCTGTTCGATGGCTTCCTGGGTCGTGTACGGGTCGAAGGTTTCAAAGAAGGTGTGCAGAAAAACATACAGGGCATGCATTTCCTGAAAGAAGGCCAGAGCTTGAAACAGCGTGGGATGGCATTTGGTCGCGCCAGCGTTGCGGTCGGTGGTGTGGCGGCCATTGGCCACGCGGTATTAGCAGGCAAGAATAGCAGTGGTGAAGAGCGTAGCGGTATGGCCCGACTGGTAGAAGGATTGGCCGGCGTCGGTGCCGTGGGTGGTTCGCTGGTGTTGGGCCGCGCCCTGTAACATGGCAGGCAGCCAACTTTCGCAGGCACTACAACAGGCTGCTAAAAGGCATGGTGGTCAGGGTTGGGAAGCGCTTGCGGAAGAATTGACGAACCTGAAATCTTTTATGGAATGGCCCCCGCGTGAGTGGCCGAGCATTCTTGATTCCGTACAAGCAATGGCACTGGAACGTTTGCAGCTTGGCACCGACGCTAAACTCGATACGAAGGCCGGACAAAAATTGGTCGAAGTGACATTGGAAGATGTCAAAGAAGCGTTAGGTCGTCTGAAACCAAAATCACAGTCTAAATCACAGCCCGTTTCACATGTAGCGTCGATAAACCATTTTACCGAGCAGCATCTGTGGGACGGCATGACGCTCGTGTGTGGTGCGCTTTGTGCCATGGGTGCGTATGGTTCGTTTAAGCAAGCATTCAACCAGACCGACGAGCAGGGAAAAACACAGCTAGCCATGGCGCCGTTTATGATGGGTGCGTTGCAAGCATTGTTGGCTGGTGGCTCGGCGTATGTTCTGGCCCAGAACCATCTGCAGATGGGCCGCTAGCCGTTACGTATATTCCGGAAATTGCTGAACGAACCGTGCGTGATTCGCCGGGGTCAGCCGCGCGGTGAAATGCGCCAGCTCCTCACCATCGCGGCGTGTCAGCACCTGCCCATGCGCATAGAGCCAGGCCATGGCGCGCCCGTCGTGATGCGGAATGCTCAGCGGATATTCATTCAGTAACCGGTCGGATAGCAGATGGTCGATATGACTAAGTAACGCTGCTACGCCGTCGCCGGTGACGGCTGAAACGGCCATTGCATTGCCCGGCGGGTGGTAGCGCAGGCCGTGCGCGTTTTCCCACAAATCGGTTTTATTATGCACTTCGATCAGGTGATCGAGCGACGCGCCTTTGCCGAATAAGCTGGTGAGTACCTGCTCGACATCGGCCTTTTGCGCGGTGGTATCCTCGTGGGCGATATCGCGCACATGCAGGAGAATATCGGCGCCGAGCACTTCCTCAAGCGTGGCGCGGAAGGCGGCGATCAGCTCGGTCGGCAGATTCGAGATAAACCCAACCGTGTCGGATAGCAGAACATGCAAGCCCGAAGGCAAGGTGACCTGCCGGATGGTGGGATCGAGCGTGGCGAACAGCATGTTCTCGGCCATCACATGGGCATGGGTGAGGCGATTAAACAGGGTGGATTTACCAGCATTCGTATAGCCGACAAGGGCAATGAGCGGATAGGGCACCTCGCGCCGGGTGCGCCGGTGCAATTCGCGAGTGCGCACCACGTTGGCCAGCTGACGTTTGATTTTGTCGATGCGTTCGCCGATGAGTCGACGGTCGAGTTCGATCTGCGATTCGCCGGGGCCACCGAGAAAGCCGAAGCCGCCGCGCTNNGCGCTGGCGTTCCAGGTGGGTCCACGAACGAACGAGGCGCGATTTTTGGTAATTGAGCGCCGCCAGTTCCACTTGAAGTTTGCCTTCAGCGGTACGGGCCCGGTCGCCGAAGATCTCCAGAATCAAGGCGGTGCGGTCAATGACTTTACAACCCCACGCTTTCTCGAGGTTGCGTTGCTGGATCGGGCTGAGCGATGTATCGACGATGGCAAGGCTGATTTCATTTTCGGCGATCAGCGCGGCGATTTCCTCGATCTTGCCTTTGCCGAGATAGGTGGCTGGCGTGACACGTTGCAAGCGCACAATGGCGGCATGCACGATGTCGAGTGCGATCGCGCCAGCGAGCCCGACCGCCTCTTCAAGCCCGGCATGCAGGGAACGGTCGCTGCGCTTATGCATCGCAACGACGGGATGAAGCACCAGGGCGCGAATCACGCGCGATTACCTAGCTGGCCGGAGAGTTTTCGCCTTCAGCTGCGCCATGATCGCCCTCATCTTCGCCTTTGTAGAGGCTGATATTGGTGGAGGGTACGACGGTCGCAATCGCATGCTTGTAGACGAGTTGGACTTGCGGTGAACGGCGCAGGACCACGCAGAAATTATCAAACCCGCTGATATTACCTTGCAGCTTTACGCCGCTGGTCAGGAAGATAGTGACGGGAACTTTTTCCTTACGCAGGGTATTCAGGAAAACATCTTGAATATTTTGGCTTTTTTCGCTTGCCATGACTTCCTCTTATGGGGGGTTCGTGGTCGTTATTATTTAAGACCTGCGGGCGGAATGCCGTGCAAAATCCCGAGATACATAGCTTTTCGTAATGGTTCGCGCAAGTTCCTTTCGTGGGAAGCAGACGACGAAAGCTGGCATTCGCATCGAATCTTAACAAAACCGTCACACCCGTTAACCTTTATTAAGGCTATAGTAGGTCTATCACTTGGATGTTAAGACGACCAGAGGTCTTACTGAATTTCAGTTTCTTCTGTGCGAGGAGAGCTTGGGGTGTTGAGGGCAACTTCAACACCCTCTTTTTTTGCTCCCGCAAAACCACCGCTAAATCGACTATTTCCCGCGTTCCAATTCGCCAAGGCTGTTCACGCATTTTTCGTAGCGTGGGGTGCCGACGGCTAACTTAAACGTATCGACACAGGTGCGGTGCGATTCCGGCGTAACAACTTCCGGCTTCTCGGCCGGTTTGGAAGCCGCGCGCGAATAAGATTTTCGTGGCGTGGTTTCGTGACTGGGCGACTCGCTTTTAAAATGCTCGCAGCTGCTCACGCCAAATAAGGCGCCGATAGCAATAAGCGTGGTGAAGCGGGCAATCGATGAACGCATGAGCCTATCCCTTTGAGGTTTCAGGTGACGAGGGATGGCACGTTAGCGTGCGCTGCGCAATTGCGATTCGGTGCTGTGCAACTTGTCCACACAATCGGCATAGGCGCTGCTGCCGGGGGTGAGGCCGTGGCGTTCACGGCATTCCTGCTCGGCGGCGGTAGGAGCGGAAGCACAGGCGATCAGGCCGGTGAGGGCAATAACAGGCACAAAACGGGTCAGCATAGCAATGGCTCCACATGAATGAAGCCACACTCTATCGAGATCGCATGTAAATTTTCGATTGGCTGCTCGGGAAGCTACGCCGCGTCGGCATTTTCCGCGAAGGTAATGGCTGCCGCAAATTGCTCGCTGGGCGTGCTGATCATGCCGCTGGTTTTTTCGGCCACCATGCGCACCGCCTGCACATTCCCGGCGCCTTGCAGATCGGCTAGGAACGCATCGGCGGCAGTCGCCGCCTGGGCGTTGACGGAATAAAGGACCAGCTCGGCAATCGGGAATTTGATCGAGCGGCTTGCTTCCGACTTCGCTTTACGAATCAGCTCCAGCACTTCGAGCGCATGGTTACCGGCGCTCAGCGCATCGGGGTGCATCGGGTAATGGGCGGATAGGGGCCACTGGCCCCGCGCATGGAGCGAACCTTGTTGCGCGTAAGCATCGGCAAAAATATGGCTGTAGAGCTCTTCCGTCACATGCGGCACAAAGGGGGCGTAGAGTTTCAAAATCCCCTCCAGACAATAGTAGAGCGCACGTACGGCAGATTGCTGCTGGTCGGCGGTGAAACTGCCATCCTCGTTATAGACCCGTTTTTTGATGAGCTCGAGGTAGTTGTCGCAGAAATCGGCCCAGAAAAACTGGTTGGTGGCGTCGAGTGCGTCGGCATATTCGTAGGCGTCGAATGCCTTGGTCGCCTTGCTAACCGTTTCGCCGAGGCGCGATAAAATCCACAGATCGAGTGTCTCGGTAATGGCGGCATCGTTTGCGGCGAGGGTGGGCGCGCCGTTCATTTTCTCCAGATGCATGGCGGCAAACTGCGTGGCGTTCCAAAGCTTGTTCACCAGTTTTTTGCCGATCTTGAGTAAGTCGGGCGAGAAGGCGGTGTCTTGGCCCAAGCGGGAAGTGCCCGCCCAATAGCGCACGGCGTCGGTGCCCTTTTCCTCGATCAGCGCCACGGGGGTTACCACGTTGCCTTTCGACTTGCTCATTTTCGACTTATCCTCAGCAAGGCACCATCCCGAGATCATGAGGTTCTTCCAGGGAATGCTGTTATTATGCAGGTGGGATTTAACCAACGTATAGAAAGCCCAGGTGCGGATAATCTCGTGTGCCTGCGGCCGCAGATCGGCCGGAAAAAGGGAGTGGAAGCGTGCGGTGTCTTCGGCTGTCGCCGCGTTGATCCCATGCGCACTGAGCTGCGGTGAAATAGAGCTGGTCGCCCAGGTATCCATCACATCGGTATCGGGAATTAAAGCGACGTGCGTGCCTTCGGGATTCAGATAAACCTTTCCAGAGAATTCTCCTGCCACCCGCATAGTGCTTGGTAAGGACGAATCCGGAATATGCGTATATCCAAGCGGAACATCTACGAGAGGGTTAACAGGTAGCTGTGATTGGTCAGCGTACACAGCCTTGATTGTTTTAGAAAATGCCATCTCCGCTTCTAGTCCGATCTCATACCACACCGGGAACGGCACGCCGAAATAGCGCTGGCGCGAGATGCACCAATCCCAGTTCAGCCCGTCGATCCACTGGTCCATGCGCACTTTCATCCATTCCGGATTCCAGTTGCAGCTGGCGGCCTTGGCTTTCAGCGCCTCTTTTTTGTCCGTCACCTTCACGAACCACTGCGCGGTTGGGATGAGCTCGAGTACGGCGCCGGAACGTTCGGCGGTTTTTACGGCATGGGTAATGGCGGTTTGTTTTTTGATACGCCCGGCCTCGGCCAGCAGGGTAAGAATAATCTCGCGCGCGCCGGGATGTTTCGGGTCGGGATTGCTGACCTTTTTATTTGCCAGCGCCGCGACGAGCGGTTCAGGCAGGGCGATATCGAGCCCGCTGAAATCCATCTTGGCGTATTTGTTGAGGATCATGCGCGTGGGCAAATCATGCGCCTGCCACTTGGCAATATCGGCCTCGTCGCCGAAGGTACAGCACATCATCAGACCGGTGCCTTTGTCGGGTTCGACGGCGTCGTCGGCCAGAATCGGCACGCTGAATCCGCAAAGCGGCACGGTCGCGCTCTTGCCCTGCAGATGCTGATAGCGCACATCGTCGGGATGATAGAATAGGGCGACGCAGGCAGGCAATAATTCGGGGCGCGTGGTGCCGATGACGAGTTCGCTGCCATCCTCGCCGGTGAAGGCGATGTCGGTGAACTGCGACGGCATGTCCTTATCTACCACTTCGGCCTGGGCGATGGCGGTCTGGTCGACCGGGTCCCACAGCATGGGTTGCAGTTTGCGGTAGGCATGGCCGTTTTGGATGAGGTCGAGGAAACTGAGCTGCGATAAGCGACGCGAATCCTCGGAAATCGTGTGGTATTCGGTGGCCCAATCAACCGAGAGGGCAATGGAGCGAAACAGGGCGCGAAACTCGGCGCGGGCTTCTTCCGACACGCTCAAACATTCGGCGATGAACTGCTCGCGGCTCATGTCGGCGGCGCGGATTTTCTTGGTCTTTTCGACAAGGCGCTCGGTGGGCAGGCCGTTATCGTCGAACCCCATCGGGTAGAACACGTTTTTGCCAAGCATGCGCTGGTAGCGCGCCACGAAATCGGCCTGGGTGTAGCTGAACACATGCCCCATATGCAGCGTGCCCGACACGGTGGGCGGCGGCGTATCGATGACGTAACTCTCCGCCCGCGGCACGGCAGGATCCCACGCATAGGTTTTGGCATCCAGCCAGTGTTCCTGCCATTTTTTTTCAATAGCGGCGCTGTCATACTGCGCCGGAAGGGGGGTCGTGCGGTGGGTATAGCTCATGGGGTACGCCTTGGTTTTGGCGCGTTTTAACGGCTTTACGCGCGCAATGCAATCACCGAGGCACGCGGGATACCGCACCCGCCACCAAGCGGGAAAGGGTGGGGAGAATGGTGGCGGGTGTGGACCCATCGCCGATCTGCTGATGCGGATTTGCGCCAAAATGCATCAGAAGGCGGGCAATGTTAAGGTTTTTATTGATGGCGCTCATGGCCAGCGGCGTCATACCGGAATCGGGCACGCGGCTGTTGGGATTGGCACCATGGCGCAACAGTAATTCCACCAGCAGCGGTTGTTCATTAATAACGGCGTAGTGCAGGGCGGTCAGCCCTTCGCGGTTCAGCGCATCCAGTGGGCAATCCTTGCCGAGCAATGTGCCCGCCAGTTGCAGCAAAGGCTCCTGTGTTTTGCAATTGTTCGACTCCTCCGCCAGTACATGCAACGGGGTGCAGCCTTTGCTATCGGTAACGGCGACATGCTCGCAATGGTGGGTCAGGAATGCGGCAATCACCCAATGATGCAGCCGGATTGCACAATGCAAGGGTGTGCCGGGCGGCATGCCGCATAAAAAGGCCGGGGCCGCACCACGAGCGAGGAGCCAGTGAATCGTCGTGGTGCGACCCAGGCGAGTAGCCTCCATCAGCGCCGTTGTGTGACGGAGGGGGTGCGGCACATCCACCGGCACACCATGTGCCAGCAGATCGTCCATTCCTTCATGATCATGCTTCGCTAACGCACTGAACCACGCATAAACTCTGTTCAAGGGCGTATGTTGATCCGACGAAGCTGATCGCATGTACTCAACCTAAGAGTGTTAAAATAATCTAATGCAACCATAGATATATAAGGTGGGGTAAAATGCAACTAAAAATTACAATCGCTTAATAAAAAGCACGCGCAAGTTGCTTTATGCCGGGCAGATACAAACTTACGGAGCGATAGTGTCCTGTTCCTGCCCCGCACCGAATGCGTGTGCGCGAATTTGCCCATCCTCGAGCTCTACCACCCGATCGGCAATATCGAGAATCCGGTAATCATGGGTAACCAATAGGATGGTCGAGCCCTGCTCGCGCGCCAGAGTTTTTAATATTTCCACTGCTTCCATGCCGCTCGCTTTGTCCAGCGACGCGGTGGGTTCGTCGGCCAGCACCATATGCGGTTTGGCGACCAGCGCGCGGGCGATCGACACCCGTTGCTTCTGCCCGCCGGATAGCTGGGCAGGCTTGTAGTTGCGACGATCCCCCAGCCCGACCTGTTCGAGGATCTGCCGGGCGGCGTTTTTACGGGCGGCGCTGCTTAATTCCGGACGCAGCTCCAGCGCCATTTCAACATTCTGCTGGGCCGTGAGGCCGGCGAGCAGGTTATGTTGCTGAAAAATATACCCGGTATGTAGCCGCACCGCGTTCAGCTCTGCTTCTCGCGCTTTTACCAATTCCCGTCCGAAGATGCTGATGCTGCCTTCCTGGGCCACACGCAATGCTCCGATCAGAGTGAGGAGGGTGGTTTTGCCCGACCCCGACGGGCCGGTAAGGATGACGATCTCGCCTTGCAGCAGGGTCAGGTTCACGGCATTCAGTACCTGGCGCTTCAACTCGCCTTCGCCGAACGAGAAATTGAGGTTCTCTACATGAATGGCTGCTGGCATCAGAACATATCCGCCGGGTTGGCCGAGCGCATTTTGCGCATGGCGAGGGAACCGGCCGCCACACACATGATGAGGATCATGCTGAAGACGGAGATGACTTTACTCAGCGGCATCGGCATCGGGATGTAAATCACGCTTTCGGCAAAGGTATAGAGGGCAAGCGACAGGACAAAGCCCGGCACGAAACCGATCACGGCCAGAATCAGTGACGAAGCCAGCACCACCAGGAGCAAATAACGCAGCGTGTAGCCCATGGCTTTCAGGGTGGCGAATTCGTTGAGGTGGTTGGTGATGTCGGTGAAAAGGATCTGGTAGACGATCACCATGCCCACGATCAGCCCCATCACCACACCGAAACCGAAAATAAAGCCGACAGGGGCGTTATTGCTCCAGTAGGCGAATTCGTAATCGGCCATCTGCTGCCAATTGAACAGGTAAACATTCGGGTTCAGAAGTTGCCGTAGCTTGGCTTGCACCTGCGCGGTATCGGTACCCGCTTTCAGGCGGATCACGCCGACATCCACCTGCTCGATGTTGCGCTGGGGGAAGATCCGCAGGAAATTCTGGTCGCTCGTCATGACATTGCCATCGGCGGCGAAGGAAGCTCCCATGCGAAACGTGCCGATCACCTCGACATTGCGGTCGTTAATTTCGGTATAAAGCTGGCCCTGTTCGGCGAGTAGGGCGGGCACCGGGCCGAATTCCGGGCGCGACAACGCATCGAACATCACGGTGTCCTGCCGCTCCAGCGCATGGCGGTAGGGGTCGATGTCGGGCAGGTCGAACAGCTGGTCGCGCGGGGCGCTGCCAAACACAAGTAACGTGCGTTTGGTACGGGTTTGCGGATTCTTCCACGGGGCCTGACCAATATAAAGCGGCGTGACGGATGCGACTTCCTCTGCCGCGAAGGCACGCAGCATTTCCCGGCGCGGGAAAGGCACCGTGCGCCACAGCGCTTCCGTTTGCTTATGCATGATGAACAAATCGCCGTTCATCGCATTGGGCACGGTCGAGATACTGGAATAAAGCGAATCGCGAAACCCCAGCTGCATGAAGACCAGCACGCAGGCGAACATCACCCCCAATATGGCCGCAACAAGCTTGCCGCGTTCGTGGGTGAGCTGACGCCAGGCCAGCCGTGCGGCAAAACGGAACTGGCGAAACACGGCGCTACTCCAACCGTACATCCACCTGCATGAAAATCAGGTGGCGCAAGGCGTCGGCGGCCTCGTCCGGAAGGGTGATGCGCACTTCCACCACGCGGTTATCGCGGTCGGCCAGCGGGTCGGTGTTATTGAGGTCGTTCTTGCGTACGAGGTAGCCCAGTTCGCGTACGGTCCCCTCAAAGCTTTGGCGGTTGCCGGGTAGCATAATCGTGGCGGCCTGGCCTACTTTCACCCGCGGCATATCGCGTTCATAAATTTCGGCCACCACATCGAGAATGCTGAGATCGGCCAGCTCGACCACACCCTGTTCGCTCACCCGTTCGCCTGGGCGGGCATGAATATCGAGGATGGTGGCATCGAGCGGGCTGCGCAATTCGGCCTGTTTTAATTCTTCTTTGGCCAGCTCCAGTTCGGCGATGGCCATGGTAAGCTCGGCCTCGAGCGCCGCGTGACTTGCGATGCTGTTGCGGTACAGACGTTCGGCGTCGTCGGCACGGCTGACGGAAATCGCACTGGTTTTAACCAGCTTGGCGGCACGCTGGTAATCGCGCATATAGAATTTCTGATTGGCCTTTTCGGCGTCGATCCGGGCTTCGAGCATGCTGATCTGCGCCTGAGCCGATTTCAGCCGCGCCTGTTTGCGCTCATGGTCGCTGAACAGGGCGATCACGTCGCCTTTAGCCACGCGCTGGCCTTCCTCGACCAGCAATTGCTCGATGCGAGCGCCCTCCGGCCCGGCATCATGCGACAGGTCGATCACCCGGCTGCGCGGCTCGATCCAGCCCAGTGCACCGATGCCGCTCGGGGCGGTAGCAGGCTGTGTTCGGGGCGATTCGTCGCGCGCATTACCGGCGGCCAGCAAGCCCCCCAGCAGCAATATGGCCAGCCCGGCGAGCGCCAGGCGGCGAAACGAGGATAAACGGTAGAAGGGGCGCTTCATGCCGTCCGCATATAACAGAACCGCATTAAGCGGCAATGTAATCCTTGCCAGTCGCGGTAACGATAAGGTAATGGCAAGCGCATGCGGGTGTGGCGAAATTGGCAG
>DITH01000114.1 GCA_002422745.1 Alphaproteobacteria bacterium UBA6189 | reverse complement strand
CGGCGTCACCACGAAATTGGTGATGGTGGCGGCCTGATCCGGCGTATTGGCGATAATGCCGGTGAGAATGCCTAGCAGCGCCATCATCAGCGTGGCGGCGACCGACACATAGAGCAAAGCGGGCAACGAATGCACACCCAGCGGTGCGAAGAAGCTCATCGCTAGCGCCACGGTGCAGCCAACCATGAGGCCGCGGGTGACACCCCCCAGCGCCATGCCCACCACCAGCTCACCGGCCGAAAATGGCGGCAGCAACCAGTCGATAATCACCCCTTGCAGCTTGGCGATCATGAACGAGGACGAAGTATTGGCGAAGGCGTTCTGCACCATCGNNGCCGCGCCCACGAAGGCGAGATAGAACTCCAGATGCGACAGCGGCGCCAGCAGCACGAACACGATATTGCCGGTGACCTTCGAGAAAATCAGGCTGGACGAGGTGTTGGCGAAGGCGTTCTGCACCATCGCCATCATGATGAGGCCGGGCGCCACAAATTCGGTAAACGGCATACCGTGTACCATGCGCGCGTTACCACCCATGGCGAGGGTAAGAATGGCGAGGAAAATGAGTGTGGTGATCATCGGTGCCACCAGCGTCTGGTTCCAGACCTTTAAAAAGCGCCAGGTTTCCCGCTTATACAGGGTTTGTATGCCGATCCAGTTGATATCCATGCTACCTCGCTGCCCGTTATGTAGATCACTTACCCGCCAGTGCAATGAGAAATCTCCGTTTTTGTCATGAAAGCGTCATCTTGTGCGGATATGAAGGCGGAATGGATGCACGGGAAATACGCAGTTTGGAGATGACCGGCGGTACACCGGATTATACCGCTAAAGCGCAATTCGATCAGATCGAGAATTGGCTCAACCTGCTGCGCGCCAATAAAAACCCGGTGCGATTGGATTATCTTCCCGTAGAGGAAGGTAAGACGCTCCGTCACTACGTGCTATCGATTGACGACCCCCTCTTCGACAAGGGTACACACGATCCGGAAACTATCGCACATCTGGTGGCGGAACATTGGTTGGGCATTCACGCGTTTACTAAAATGCTTGCCAGCATGAATCCCGAATTCGATGATTTGGAGCCATACATCACCTTTAATCCGCCCCGGCTGCAGCTTCATTTTGGTGTCACCTACGCCCAGACTCCGGATGCGGACGAGCGCGCAGAAGATCCCTGCCACATGGCCGCTTCCACCTTGCGTGCTAATTACGTGAATGTCGATTTTCGGGGAGATCACGAAAACGCCATTCGCGACCGCGAGATGACGGAAGGAGAAGCCGCGTATTTACCACCACCGCTGATAAAGAACGCGGAGAAACTTTTAACCAAACTGCGCGCCGCTCCGCACAGCGTGAAACTCGAGCGTTTTTCCAAACAAACAGCCGATGGAGTGCATGTGCAGTATGGGTTGGTGATTAAAGATCCGGCCCTTCAGGACACCATCGACGGACGCGCAAAAGCGGATGTCTATGAACGCGGCTTGCAGGCGCTCAGCGCGTTGGCGTTTACGGGCCACCCTACGGTTAATTATTCCTCCCAATGGCAGTTTCACATCGATACCGCCAAGCATAGCCTGACGTTATTATCTCCGTTAGTGATTAGCCTTCCCTCGCTTGATGAGGTGGATGCGACCGTCGCCCGGCGGCACATGAACGCACGGATCGTGCATGATCCCGCGCATATCCTTGCCTGCTATCTGGTCGATAATGGGGTAAATTTTCCTGGTTCGGAAAAGCTAGTAGCCGCACGCACCCGCTAACCTTATGCCGCGGCGCTGTACGCGGGCTCGATATTATACACGATATCGCTGTTGCGGGCATAAAGCCCGGCCACCTGCTGCTGGCGCTGCGCCGCCAGGGTAAGAATTTCCGCCCGGCCACCCGCCTCACTATTCGCATCCAGCACTTCGTATTGAGCGTCGCTAACTCCCTGATTAAACACCTGTGACGGCAGTGGCGAATTTTTCCCGTCGGCCGGGTTACTAGCGAATAGGAGTAATTCCTCATACGGCGAAATCTGCGCCTTGGGACGCGACAAAGCGGCAAGGCTGGGCGCAGTTTGCGATTGGCGTTCTTCACGGGCGGGTAATTGCTGCTGGCCGGATTCGCGGGCCAGCGCGTCCTCCGTCTGATCGCGGCCGTTGAGGCTTACCTTGCGCAGGGCAAGCGAACCGTCGGCTTCCACGGTATAGCTGGCGGTCACCCGATCGCCGGGACGCACCTCCTCCACCGGACGCACCAAACCCGTCCGTGGCGCGGTAACGGTTGCTGCAAGCAGGGAAGTTAAAGCCGTGCCGATGGAGACATTCATCAGCCAATACCTTCGTGGTGGTTAAGTGACGAACCGCTACTTCCTGCAGCGGCAATTTTTATTGTTTTAGGTTTACTTAAGATAAGGAAAAAAGCCCATCCGGTCAAGCGGGGGATATCATCAAATCTTCACAAATAACCGGTGTTTCGCCCGTAGAATGGTGTTGTTTTGTAGTTTTCGATCTCACTTGGTGAAATCGTATGTATGTAGCTGTTATAGAAGGAATTATCCGTTGCGTAAGTTTACAAAATACGCCGCCTATATCCTCATTGGCCTGGTGGTTTTAACTGCCTACCTCGCTTTTGTCGTGGGGCTGTACGGTTTACTGCTAGGCCCGTGGGTGCTGGCTTCCGCAGGCGTGGGGTTTGTGTTGGACTACTATGATTATCCGACCATTTCCCAATGGTTGGCTCAGGGCTTGGTGCACACGGTGTATATTGCCGTGTTTACCGTTCTTGGGCGCAGCTTCTGGCAGTTCGCCTTTCCTACTGAGCGGGCAACCGTTCAGCCGGTGAAGTCTTCCGCTTAACAGTACTTCAAAAACCTTCGGGTTCCCCGCCACTGGTGGGGTTTTTTTGCCCAAAAAAAGGGAGGCACGAAGCCTCCCTTTTCGTTCGTATCCGCGTTGCGACTAGCGGCGTTCGCCGAACAGGCGCATCATCATGATGAACAGGTTGATGAAGTCGAGATACAGGCTGAGTGCGCCCATGATACTCGATTTCGCCAGCATGTCGCCATGACCGCTGAATTGATAATAGGTGGATTTCAGCTTTTGCGTGTCATACGCCGTGAGCCCGAGGAAAATGAACACCCCAAGGATCGAGACAGCGAAATGCAGCAGGCTGCTGCCAAGGAAAATATTCACCACCGAAGCAAGCAGAATGCCCCAAACCCCCATAATAAGGAATGAGCCCATGCTGGTTAGGTCACGATTCGTGGTGTAGCCATAGATGCTCATGCCGCCGAACATGGCCGCCGTAATAAAGAACACCCGCGCGATGCTTTCCCCGGTAAAGGTGAGGAAAATGCTCATCAGCGACAGGCCCATCAGGCTCGCAAAGCCCCAGAAAGCCAGCTGTGCCGACTGGTAGCTCATATGCTGCAGGCGGAAGCCTAAAAACAGCACAAAGCCCAACGGGGCAAACGCGATCAGCCAACCAAGGCCGGTCGGCGACATCTGGCCCTGCGCGTTGACCGCGTACATGGCGTTGATGAGCGTTTCCGAGTTAGCGGCAAAATAGGCCACGATACCGGTCAGCAGTACGCCGCTGGCCATATAGTTATAGACCTTCAGCATGTAGCTGCGCAGGCCCTGATCGACCGTACGCGCCTGAGGCTGGGCCGCAGCAGCGGTGGGACGACTCCATGGATTCATTTTTCTCTCCTTTGAGGTTTGCAACGGCTCCATTATACCTCCCTTGCGTTGGGGTACAAGCGAAACCGGACTATTATGTAGGGGTATTCAACGGCTTTCCAAGAGCACCAAAGACTTGCAATTGTAAAAATTTGGGTTATACAGCGCGTCCCCTCACGGGGCTGGAGCCGGGCGAATGGCATTTGCCTTGGCACCTACTGCGAAAGCAGAAGTAACGTAAACTTATGGAGAAAATAATGCCTAAGATGAAGACCAAAAGCGGCGCGAAGAAGCGATTCAAGCTGACCGCAACGGGTAAAGTGGTGGCTGGCCAATCCGGCAAGCGCCACGGGATGCGCAAGCGTAGCCAGCGTACCATCCGCGACCATCGCGGCACCACGATTCTGAACGAATCGGATGCCACCATCATCCGGAAGAATTTCCTTCCGTACGGGCTTTAGGAGGTAGATCATGGCACATGTAAAACGTTCCGTTACCAAACGCGCCCGTCACAAAAAAATCCTGAAAATGGCGAAGGGCTACCGCGGCCGCGCCAGCACCTGTTACCGCGTCGCGATCGAGCGCGTGGAAAAAGGTCTGCAATATGCGTACCGTGACCGCCGCAACAAAAAGCGCACCTTCCGCGCGTTGTGGATTCAGCGGATCAACGCTGCCACCCGCGAGCACGGCCTCACCTACAGTGAGTTCATGCACGGGCTGAAAGTGGCTGGCATCACGCTCGACCGTAAAGTACTGGCCGACATCGCGGTGCATGACACCGCCATGTTCAAGGAACTTGCCGGTAAGGCCCAAGCCGCCGTTAAGGCATAAACGCGACAGCAAAACGAAAAAGGCGGCTCCATCGGGCCGCCTTTTTTATTTATGGTTTCTATGCAGGAATTATCCAAGATCCGCCAGCACGCAACGACGCTTAGCGCAGCGCTCAACGAGGATGACTGGCAATCCCTGCGCAGCCACTTGAAAAACGCCCTTGGCATGGAAGCGAAATTTCACCACCTGCTGGGCTGGGATGGATTGATGCAAAAAATTGCCAAAGCCCAGCTGGAAACCGGGTGCCTCACCGCCGACCCGGATGCCATTGTGGCCAGCGCCATGAGCGCCCTCGATCAGTTCGATAAAGCGTATAATCCCAACCATCCGGAATTTGCTGGCGAGCGGGAAATTTAATCATTATACCAACGCGCGTTATGACCGACATTCTTTCCCAGGGCCTCAGCGCCATTTCCGCCGCCGATAGCGTCAAAACGCTCGACGACGTGCGTGTGCAATATCTTGGCAAATCGGGGCTGCTGACAGCAGAACTGAAAACGCTCGGCCAGCTTTCACCCGAAGAGCGCAAAGCAAAGGGTGCCGAGGTAAATGCCGTCAAAGATCAGCTGACCACGGCGATTGACGAGAAAAAAGCGATGCTGGAGCGCGCCGAGCTCGATGCCCGGCTGGCCGGCGAAACGGTGGACGTCACCCTCCCCGCCGCGCCGT
>DITH01000138.1 GCA_002422745.1 Alphaproteobacteria bacterium UBA6189 | reverse complement strand
CAATCGTCCAATCCTTGCCTGCCACTTTGCCAAGGCAAAAATCGCTGTTGCCGATGACTTCGCAGAAGTAGCGCCACGCCCGGATGTCCTGCTGGAAATCCTGCCGCCACCGTTCTGCCATTTGCTGTTTGCGTTTGGGTGTAAGTCTGGCGCTTTGCCCTTTGGTGAGTTTGTTCTGCACCTCTGCATTCCAGATTTGCAGCATCTGCTCTGCCGCATCGTCTGGCAGGTTTGTTTTCTCCCTCTCGCGCTCTCCCTCTGCTCTCGCTCTGCTTTTTTTATCTGAAATCTGTTTTTTCTGAACTTCTGCTTCTGAATCTGAACTCTGTAATCTGTTATCTGTATCTGTGTCTTTTTTGGGCGTTTTTGCGTTACCTGCCGTTGCATCCTGTTTCGGCGCGTTACCCGGCGTTACATCGCGTTTCTTCGCGTTACCACCCGTTTCTTTCTTCTTGGCGCGGTGTTTCTTCACACGCTCGGCGGTGCTGCTATACTGGCGTTTATCCCATGCGGTGAGCCGGTTTTGCTCGTTGAGCATCCCCTTGGTGTACATGGCCGCAATGATGGCCTGCACCGCCTCGGTTTCTATGTCCTGCATGATGGCGATTTGCTCGGCATCGACTTCTACCGTGCCGCGCGTTTTGTGCTGTGACGCGGCATCGAGCAGGCATGTCCACACTGCAACGACGTGTGCCATTGGCTGCTTAGCCCGATGCGCGATCACTTTTAGCTTAGGATCGTGTGGCATACCGTGATAAACCCTGTACCATTCCATCACCGGTCGCCGCTTAATCCAGCATACTAGGCTGGTTTTCATCTTCCGCTTTCGCGGCGCGATCTTCATCCTCTTGCTTGAGCGAGAGCGCCAATTCGATACAGCCCTTGGTGAGCTTGGCGCGGTCGAGTTCTTTGGCGGCCTGCTTTTTCAGCTGCCAAAGCGTCTGCATATCCATCTTCCGCATGGTTTCGATGGTCAGGTGGCAGATTTCGTCAAAGGTCGAGATAGGCTTGTGTGAATCGTTCATGTGTTCCTCCTTGTTCGAACTGTTCGGACAAAGGCTGCACGACGAAACGGGGGGCTGGCGTGGGGCTTGGATAGACCTTGGTGAGGGCCGCAGAGGGGGCAGGATTTTTCCACCGGCAATGAAAACAACGATGTCAACGCCCTTGGGTGGGGCGCTAAGGTGGGCTTGGGTGGGGCTATAGAGGGGGCGGCAACCGGCCCCCATTGAGAAACATGCAGAAATCCAGATAGGTAGCAGTGCTATCTATTGAATCTTTTTCGTTAATCTCTATGCTGGGGTCTTGCGTAACGGGCGTAAGAACCCGCGAAGATACGCTGGACTCGTATTTACCATTCAGTCCTCCCACTTGTTGGGAGGGCGATGGAATACAATACCCGCGAGGGAAATACATCGCGGCTGCTTCGCGGCTTCTTAACCTCCCGGCACCAGTGCGGTGCCACGGGCCATGCTTCGTTACCGAAAGGAGCGAAGTATGACACGATTAAAAAAACAACCCCATCCCATCGACCTCTACGCAGGTCGGAAACTGTGTGAGGCACGCACGATACGGGGATTGAGCCAACAGGATTTGGGGAAACGCCTCGGCCACCCGATCACATTTCAACAGGTGCAAAAATATGAAAACGGCGCAAATCGTATTGCGGTTTCGCGCCTATATGAGTTCGCCATCGCGCTCCAACTCCCACTGACCTATTTCCTCCCCGCGCAAGAAAGCGAAACCACACCGCTGCTTAGCCCTCAAGACACAAAATTGTTGGAGCAGTTCCGCCCGCTATCACCCGATATTCAGGACGCGTTGCTAACATTGATGAAAAAAACGGGGCAGCGCTAATGGGCTATCGTTACGAAAACAAACTGGATGAAGAAAACGAGCGTCGCTATTGGGAGCAATTCCCGCCGTGGCGAAGAAAACTAGCCCGTATTATCGGGCGGGTGTTTTTCATATTGTTTATGGGGCTGGGGCTGTATAGCACCGTCGGCTGGCTGATCGTCAGCATTTTTAGATGAAAGGTTCAGCCGGTAATATCCACGATCATCGGATGTTATCAACTGCCGCCAGTTTTTCTTGTGCTTGAAAATATCACGCATACGCACGGCATTAGACCCCGATACATCAATCAAGGTTTTGCCATGCACCCACGGTTGATTACTGGCCGCTGCGCTGTGTAAATGCTCTACAATTTTAGCCTGCACATCACCTAATCGAAAACGATGCTGGCATAACTGCACATGGCGGTAATCATGCGAATGTATGAAGCGGGGTTCGATGGGTGGGCGCTTGGGATGGACCGCCACCGTCGAGAGCTGATACCGCTGCTCGAACGCTTGCTGGTCGGCCTGTAACACGACGACGTCTTGCACCCGAACCCACAATGAAGGCTGGGGTGGCTCATAGGTAAGGCGAATTATGTGTTCTCGTTCATCAATCGAGCGGAAGATGCGAAGTTTCGCGCAGCCCTTTCCGCTAATGATGCGAAAATCCTGCGGGCGAAGGGCCATGAAACCTTCTCTGGTTTCCTGTTTTACAAAAATGAATTTTCCCTGCCTCAAGAGGCCGAACTCAATACAGCGCAGCGGCATCCACACACAGGCGCGAAGCAGGCCGTTTTCAATGGCATAATAAATATCATCCCGTGATATTCCCCACCGAATTGATAATGCTTCAAGCCGATCATAATTTTTCCTAGTGAATACCATTTTTGCCTCCCTATACCATTAGTTGTTTCTCTATTAGGAGAATGCCCGCATAAGTTGTTATTAAAGACAAAAAAAATCTCCAAGATGCGGGCTTGAAGATTTTTCGCGCAAAACTACCGGCAATCTGCGAGTGCAGAAGCTTTAGATAATGCTTTTGGAATGCTCGTTATGAACAATGTTCCTCCATGTGTGACCTATACTGGTTTCTTCTTTCCGAAATCGCTGAACCGCTTATAGAGCGCGGGCAATACCAGCAATGTCAGCATCGTGGATGAGATAATGCCGCCGATCACCACTGTTGCCAGAGGGCGCTGCACTTCCGAGCCTGCGCCCACGTTCAGCGCCATTGGCACGAAGCCCAGCGATGCCACCAGCGCGGTCATCAAGACCGGGCGCAGGCGGGTTAAAGCGCCTTCCGTGATGGCTTCTTCCAGCGGCTTTCCTTCCTTGAGCAGCTGGCGGATGAATGAGAGCATCACCACGCCGTTCAGCACCGCCACGCCGGATAACGCGATGAAGCCGACAGCGGCGGAAATCGAAAGCGGGATGTCACGCAGCCATAAGGCCAGCACGCCACCCGTCAGGGCCAACGGCACGCCGGAGAATACAATCAGCGAATCGCGGGTGGAGCCGAACAGCGAGAATAGCAGGAAGAAAATCAGCAACAGCGTTACCGGCACGACCACTTGAAGGCGCTTGCTGGCGGAAAGCAACTGCTCGAACGTGCCGCCATATTCCACCCAATAGCCTTCCGGCACTTCGATGTTATCCGTTACCTGCTGCCGCACATCCTCCACGAAGGAGCCAAGGTCACGGCCACGCACGTTTGAGGTGATGACGACGCGGCGCTTGCCGTTTTCGCGGCTAATCTGGTTCGGCCCCGGTGCGACTTCCAGTGTTGCCACTTCGGAAAGCGGCACATAACCCGGCGCATGTTCATCATCTGTTTCCGCCCCGCGCGGCAGCGGAATGGGAAGGTTTTTCATCGCTTCCATGTCAGAGCGCAGATGCTCCGGCAGACGCACGATAATCTCAAAGCGGCGGTCGCCCTCGAATATCCGGCCTGCCGTTTTGCCGCCCAGCGCGATTTCCACCACGTCCTGCACATCGGCGACGTTCAGGCCGAAGCGGTCGAGCGCATCCCGGTCAGGATGGATGCTAAGCACCGGCAAGCCGGTGATCTGCTCCATTTTCGCATCCGCCGAGCCGTCGACGGTTTTGAGCAATGCTTCAATCTTTTTGCCCACCGTTTGCAGCTGCTCCATGTCGTCGCCATAGACTTTGACGGCCAGGTCGGAGCGCACGCCGGAAATAAGCTCGTTAAAACGCATCTGGATAGGCTGGGTCAGCTCGTAATTGTTGCCCGGAATCTTTAAGACCGCTTCCTCGATTTCCTTCACAAGCTGCGCTTTCGGTTTCCTTGGGTCAGGCCATTCCTTACGGTCTTTCAGCATGACGAAGGTATCGGCCACGCTTGGCGGCATGGGGTCGGTGGCGACTTCCGCCGTTCCCAGCTTGGCAAACACGGTTTTCACTTCGGGGAATTGCTTAATCCTTGCTTCCAGCGTGGCCTGCATTCCCACCGCTTGCGTCAGGCTGGTGCCGGGAATCCGCAGCGCGT
>DITH01000158.1 GCA_002422745.1 Alphaproteobacteria bacterium UBA6189 | reverse complement strand
GCGCGGGCGGGGCCATATCGTGAATATTTCCTCGATCGCGGGGACGTACCATTACCCGGGCGCGAATGTCTATGGCGCAACCAAAGCCTTCATCACCTATTTCTCGCTGGCGCTGCGTGCCGATTTGCTTGGTTCGCCCGTGCGTGTCACCAATATCGAGCCTGGCATGGTGGTCTCGGAATTTTCCGATGTGCGCTTCAAGGGCGACCGCGCGAAGGCGGATGCGATGTATGAAGGCACCGTGCCCATGCAGCCGGAGGATATTGCCGAGACCGTGCGTTGGGCGATGGCGCAGCCGCCGCACGTGAATATCAACCGTATCGAGGTAATGGCGACAGCCCAGGCACCGAGCGGCTTTGCGGTGCACCGTACGTAGAAGCGCAGTAACCGCCTAATCCTTCTTGGCGTCGATCACGTCGAGGTTATTCCAGGCCCGCTCGTAATAGGTTTCGCTGCCGGATAAGGCCATGTCGAGATAGGTGCGGGCGAGTTTATCGTCCTTCGCCAAATGGGCATAAAGGCCGAGGTTATTGTCGAGCGCCGGGCCTTTTAAGTATTTGGCGGCGATCGTGCGTGCCGTTTCCAGATCGCCCGAGATGCCGTAGACCATGGCCATGTTCAGGCTGATCTGCTGGCGCTGCGCTTCGTTCTGGCTCACGCGGATGGCCTGTTCGAACGTGGCGAAGCTACGCGCGAAATTCTGGTCGGCCGCCTGCGCAAGCGCGGCATTGTTCAGCACTGCGGGGTTATCGGGGCTCTGGTTCAGCGCCTCAGTAAAATAGGCCATGGCTTCGGGAATCATGTTTTTGTTCACGAATAAAATGCCGAGCGCATTCAGCGTGCGCCAGCGTTTGGCTTCTTCCTTCATGATACCGGCGAATACCCGGCCCGCTTCCACCGGCTTGCCGGTTTGCAGCAGGGCGAGCCCATAGCCTTCCTGTGTATCAAGATGCTCCGGCTGGGTGCGGGCTAATTCCTCGTAAATCGGCAGTGCTTCACCGGGCGCACCGCCGCGCCGGGCGGCTTCGGCCATGCCCAGCTGGTAGCGGAATTTATCGTCGGCACTGGCTTTGGGGCTATCGGCCAGCTGTTTGTAAAACTGCCCGGCGCGGCGGAATTCACCGCGTTGCGCCGCCTCGATTGCCTGTTTTTCCATAGTGCTGTTAATGCCGCCAACCGTGGGGCCGCCCAATGCTTCGAGCGCTTCACCCTTGTCTTTCGGCCCGGTGCCGAGCCATTCGCGCGTCTGCGCGTCGAGGCCGTTGCAGGCGCTGAGCGTGGCTAAAAGCAGGATGGGGAGGATGCGTATCATGGAAGGGTTACTAGCACGGGGCTAAATATTTGTCATCCCTGCGAAAGCAGGGATCCCCTTAAAGGAGATTCCCGCCCGCGCGGGGATGACAAACCGTAAGTCATGACTTGCAATTTGCCGCAGGGCAGTTACAAGCAAGCCTCGATGCCGAAGCAACCCAGTGTCTCCAACCTGAACTGGCCCCGCCATTTGATCGCGATCGAAGGGATGGCTGCTTCTGATATTTCCACAATTCTCGATACTGCCGAACGCTATATCGACCGCAACCGCGCGGTGGATAAGAAACATAAAATCCTCGGCGGGCGCACGCTCATCAACCTGTTTTTTGAAAACTCCACCCGCACCCGCACTTCTTTCGAACTGGCCGGCAAGCGGCTCAGCATGGATGTGATCAATATCAGCGCAGCCGTGTCCTCGACCGCGAAAGGCGAAACGCTGCTCGATACCGCGATGACGCTCAACGCCATGAAGGCGGATGCGATCGTACTGCGTCATGCACAAGCGGGCGCCGTGCAACTGATTGCCGAGAAGGTGAATGCGCAGGTGATCAACGCCGGCGACGGGGCGCATGAGCACCCCACGCAGGCGCTGCTCGACGCGCTGACCATCCGCCGCCGCAAGGGCCAACTGAAGGGTCTGAAAGTCGCCATCTGCGGCGATATCGCCAATAGCCGCGTGGCGCGCAGTAATTTGTGGTTGCTCAAAACCATGGGCGCAACGGTGACACTGGTGGCCCCCCCTACCCTGATGCCGACCGGTGTGGCCCAGTTTGGGGTGGAGTATACGACCGATATGCGCGCGGGCCTTAAGGATGCCGATGTGGTGATGATGCTGCGCATTCAGCATGAGCGCATGGCCGGGCGCGGCATCGCCTCGGTGCGCGATTATTTTCATAGCTACGGCCTCGACCGCGAGAAGCTGGCTCACGCCAAAGACGACGCACTGGTGATGCACCCGGGTCCGATGAATCGCGGTGTCGAGATCGATACTGACGTGGCCGATGACATTCAGCGCAGCGTGATTCTTGATCAGGTGGAGATGGGCGTGGCGGTAAGGCAGGCGGTGCTGGAGTTGCTACTAACGAAATAATTTTGTCATTCCTGCGCAAGCAGGAATCTCCTAGCCGGTAGGAAAGGAAATCCCGGGTCAAGCCCGGGATGACAAAGAAAAAGAAGAATGTTTTATTGTCATTCCTGCGAAAGCAGGAATCTCCTTCGGAGCGCGCATGCATCGCTACTATGTGTACATCATGGCCAGCAAACGCGAGGGAGTATTATATATCGGGGTAACCAACGATCTTGCCCGCCGCGTTGCAGAGCACCGCAACGGCACCATCGAAGGTTTTACCAAAGATTATTATGTCGAACGTTTGGTGTATGCCGAGTCCTTCGATTACATTGATCACGCGCTGGCCCGTGAAAAGGCGATGAAACGCTGGAAACGCAACTGGAAGGTTGAACTCATCGAAAAAACCAATCCTGATTGGAAAGATTTATTCCTCGAACTGAACGAACTTGTGTAAGGAGATTCCTGCTTTCGCAGGAATGACAATAGTATGACAAAATTCTTTAAACCCACACGCAACACCAATGGTAAAAAGGTCGCCTTTACTAATGCACGGGTGATCGACCCCGAATCGGGGCGCGACGAGCAAGGCGGGCTGATGGTGGTGGATGGCAAGATCGCGGATCTCGGCCCGAGCATTTTTAATGACGGCACGGGTGACGCCGAAGTGCTCGATTGCGGTGGCCAGGTGCTGTGCCCCGGCCTGCTCGATATTCAGGTGCATTTCCGCGAGCCGGGGCAGGAGTATAAAGAAACCATCGAAAGCGGCTCGAATGCGGCCGCGGCCGGGGGCGTCACCACGGTAGCCACCATGCCCAACACCAAACCGGTGGTGGACGACATCACCGTGCTTGCCTTCCTGCAAAAACGCGCCGCTGAAACCGGTTATGTGAATATTCGCCCCTACGCCGCCATTACCAAGGGGCAAAAAGGTGACGAGCTCACCGAGATGGCGATGCTGGTGGAAGCCGGTGCCTGCGGCTTCACCGATGATGGGCTGCCGGTGATGAACGCACAGGTGATGCGCCAGGCGCTGACCATGGGCAAGGCGCTCGGCGTGCCGATTGCCCAGCATGCGGAGGATCATAACCTCAGCTGCGGTGGCTGCATGAATGAAGGCTGGGTCGCCACCAAGCTGGGCCTCAAAGGCATTCCGAATGTGAGCGAAGCGGTGATCGTGGCGCGCGACATCCTCCTCGCCGAGCTGACGGGCGCGCATTACCATGTGCTGCATATCTCCACCAAAGAAGCGGTGGAGCTGGTGCGCTGGGGCAAGGCGAAAGGCATCAACGTGACGGCGGAAGTGGCACCCCACCATTTCATGCTGACCGATGAGGCGGTGATGGAATATCGCACCTTCAGCAAAATGAACCCGCCGCTGCGGGCGGAATCCGACCGGCGGGCGCTGATCGAGGGGTTGAAAGACGGCACGATCGACGCCATCGCCACCGACCACGCGCCGCACGACACGGAAAGCAAACGCGTACCGATGGATGTGGCGAGCTTTGGTATTGTGGGACTCGAGACCATGCTTAGCCTGACGCTGGAGCTGGTGCATCAGGGGCATCTCGGCTTGCGCGAGGCGCTGGCGGCCATGACCTATAAGGCAGCGGATATTATTCATGCCGACGCAGGCCGCCTGAAAAAAGGCGCCCCGGCGGATTTAGTGCTGATCGATCTTGCGCAGGCATGGACGGTGGCGAACGAATCGCTGGCCAGCAAATCGAAAAACTCGCCCTTCGATGGCATGAAGCTGAAAGGCCGTGCCACGCGCACCATCGTGGGTGGCGAAACGGTATTTCAATTATGAGTCAACCGTCGCCCATCATCTGCGCGCTCGATACGCAGGAGGTCGACGACGCCACCGCCATGGCGCGCGAAGTGATGCCGCATGTGGGTGCGGTGAAACTGGGGCTGGAATTTTTTACCGCCAACGGTGCGGCGGGTGTCACGGAAATCACCAATCTCGGCGTGCCGGTGTTCCTCGACCTGAAATTTCATGACATCCCCAACACGGTGGCCAAAGCCATCGCCGCCACGGCAGGCATGAATATGTTCATGATGACGGTGCATACCAGCGGTGGGCGCGACATGCTGCGTGCTGCGATGGATGCGTCCGACCGCGTGGCGCAGGTGACGGGCAAAGAGCGCCCGCTGGTGATTGGCGTGACGCTGCTGACCAGTCTGGACCAGGACGATATTTCCCTCATCGGCTGGCAGGATACGGTGCAGGACCAGGTACTGCGCCTCGCCGATCTGGCGCAAAGCGCCGGGCTCGACGGGCTGGTCTGCTCGCCGTTTGAAATTGCGCCGATTCGTAAAGCCTGCGGCACAGATTTAACGCTGGTAGTGCCGGGCATTCGGCCCGAAGGCAGCGCGCAAGGCGATCAAAAACGCATCATGACGCCGAAAGAAGCGCTGGAGCGCGGGGCAGATTATTTGGTGATCGGCCGTCCGATTACCCAGGCGGGTGATCGTGCCGCCGTCGCCAAAGCGATTGCTGCCTCGCTTTAAGAAATCGTCGGCTCCTGCGTTTCCTGTAGGCGACGCTGCGCTTCGTGGCGGCTACGCCAGCCACGTTCGACCACAGCCCCGATGCGGCGCTCTTTCACTTGGTCTATCCGCTGGTTTAATTGCTCGGCCAGATGCTCGGCGGAAATGGGGATCGATTTTTCCTCGGCAAGATATTCGGCCACCGATTGCAGCAAAATTTTCTGCGTTTCTTTTGGTTGCGCCCCGATGATTTCGGCGGCCACTTGCTCGAGCTGATTTAGATCGTCGGGTGAGAATTCCTGCTTTTCGATCTGGCTGCGCGGCGACATGAACAGCATGGCATTGGCCAGCACGTACGACGCCGCGGTAAGCGTGGAGAACCAATAGGGTTTTAGTCCGTATTTGAAGTCGGTGCCTTTATGCGTTTTATACTCGCCCAGCGCGCGGGTTACGGTGAAGATATTGTTGAGCCCATAGGCGGTGCCCGAAAAGCGCAGCGGTTTTTCCTGCAAATAGGCGTAGGCTTCGGCAAGTGGCCCTTTGCCCGCGGCTTTCTGGCGCGCATCCGGATCTTCCTTGATGAGCAGGCCGCCGAGCGCGCCGGCCATCACCAACGCACCCATCCATAGTTCGTTACTGTCGCTATGCTTCTTGAGGCCGGTGCTGAGCAGCGTGCCTGCGCCAATCGCATAGGCTGTATTTAGAATTTCCGACGGGTGCTCGCTCATGAAACGGTGGATGGCGGAGAAGAAGCCTTTATCGGCCAATAGCGTGTTGTCGCGCATGCTGTCGCTGATGCGCGCGCCATTGGCTTCGAGATGGTTTTTCAGCTTGTGCGCGAGAATTTCGAGCTGGGTATTTTTATCGGGGTTGCCGAACAGCATGGCGGCCGCCCCGCCCGCGCCCCACAGCGCACCGGTGGCAACGGTAAGCTTGGCCGCCGTGTGATCTTTCACCGGCCCACCAAGATGCTTGACCAAGCCAGAAACGGCGAGCGCCACATCGCCTACGACATAGGAAATGCCTGCCAGCTGCAGGGGATTATCCTTCTGCTTTCCGGTGGGCTGCGTATCGCGCGTGCTGTCGGCTTGCTGCTGCATCGATGACTCCAGCTTCCACCCTAACACAGCTTTATGACAGGCGTGTGACGGAACAGGGTTTTTAGGGTTAGAATATCAGGGATTTAGCGCGCCACTAGGGGGCTATGTTCGGCCAGCCGCGCCTCATGTTTCGCCTCGGCCAGCTGTACCTTGGCCGTTGGTGTAGCGGACGCCGCTTCGCGCGCGGGCTTGTTCATCGTCGGTTCTGCAGAGGCTCCCGCGACGGACGACGGATGCTCCGGGCCATCGCGGTCAAAAATGGGGCCGGTGAATCGGGTAATCACAAACAAACCCCACGCCACCATGGCCGAGGTAATGGCCTCGCTGATCGCATAATATGGCATGGCCACATGCAACGGATCGTGCATGCCTTTTTTCACCGATTTTACTACGCCGGGCGAATGCTGTTCCATTTGTTCGATCTGGGCGAAGGCAGCTTTATTTTCCGGCATCAGGCGCAGCGGTTTGCCAAGCACGCGGAGCGTGCCGTGATAGAGTTTCTGCGGCCAGGTAGCGTTATGCATGGCACTATCGAACGCCGTGCCGCGACTGGTGAACTGCTTACCAAGATCGCGTGCGACGGTGCTGATCGGTCGGTCGAAATACCAGCCTTTGCCGGGCTTTTGTTCCGGGTTGGTGGTACGCGCCAGCCAGCTATCGCGGTCCCATAACATACCCACCGTAATGTAAAACGGCACGAGCGCTAACAGGCGGCCGATGATCAGCGAGGCCCAGCTTTGCTGAGGCGCTTGCTCGACCTCATGTTCGGATTGGCGAATGGTAGGATCGGTATCGGCCAGTGCGCCATAGATTTCACGGTTATAGGTTTTGACCAACTCGGGCTTTTTGTCCTCCAGCCATTTCATGAAGGGAATCACGGCAAAACCACCGGTTAGGAAGAAGGATTTGCGCCCAAGCATTTCGGCTTTCGCGCCGTTGAAGCCCAACTTTTCGAAACCGCGGCCCAGCGCACCAATGAAGGACTGTCCGGCATGCGTGCGTTCTGCCCAGTAAACACCGGCCAGGCTGATCGCCACATTGGCGAAATAGCCAAGGCCCGTATAGGTGATCCAGTTGAAGCGATTCTCGCCTTCCGTCTTGAAATGCTTGCGGGCATGCGCATCGCCTACGCCCGGTGCAGGCGCGGCCTGTCTGGCCGTCACCGCCGTTTGGGCCTGTGCCGTTAATGTGTCAGGTCGATGCAAATTGCACTCCTCCAGCTTGTAGCCTACCAGCAGGATGTGACAGAACCGTGACAAATCCCTATAAAATCGAGCAAATTCGAAAAATTAAGGGGGGTGCTTATGGAAGCGTTTTTTACCGGTGCACTGACGCCTCTGGTCGAGTTGCTCTCTGCAGTGATTTTTTTCGACATCGCCGGTTTTCCCCTGATCGTGTTGTGGCTGATGGTCGCGGCACTTTTCTTCACGGTTTACTTACGGGTGGTGAATTTCCGGCTGCTGCCCCATGCGTTCAGTCTGCTGCGCGCTAAGCGGGCCCAGGCCCATAGCAGCGGCGAAGTAAGCCAGGTGCAGGCATTGCTTTCGGCCATTTCGGCCACGGTGGGACTTGGCTCGCTGGCCGGGGTGGCGGTGGCGGTAGCCGTCGGCGGGCCTGGCGCCGTGTTCTGGATCGTGCTGATGGGCCTGTTTGGTATGGCCAGCAAATTCGCCGAGGTTACCCTCTCGTTACA
>DITH01000198.1 GCA_002422745.1 Alphaproteobacteria bacterium UBA6189 | reverse complement strand
GCGAGCGTATCCGCCAGATCGAGGCTAAAGCGCTGCGTAAGCTGAAACATCCCAGCCGCTCGCGCAAAATGCGGAGTTTCCTCGATAATTAAACAAGGCCGTTGGTAGATCGCTGTTTCGCGTGGGTAATTTCACGCAACTGTCACGCATGGAAACGTACGGGCCTGCTATGCCAGGGCCATGACAGAAAACCGCCCATTTAAAGAAATGCTGCCGCAAGTGTTGGCGGGCGCTGAATTTAATTCTCCGGTGTCTATCCGAGAAAGCCTATGGGTGGCTGAGTTCGCCAACCGCGAGGTGGCGCTCGCGGTGCGTGACTATTTGCGATACTGGGTTGGAAGAGAAAATCGCACCGAGCATTGGATTCGGGGCTCCGTCACGTTGGTGGTCGATGAAGAGAGTACAGAACAAGGCCCGCTCAACGATGCCGAAAACTTACAATCCTATCTGCGGCTTCATTTGCTTGGGCAGCGTATAAAAGCAGCTTCTGCGTTACCTGCCGACTTTTTGCCCTGTTACGAGACCGACGAGCATCATTCTCAGCAAGGATATTTCCTGGATTGCAAACATGGCACGCATGCCCAGGCCATACGTCGTCCGTTGGAACAGATGTTGCGTGAGGGCGGGCAAATGGTCAGTTTGAAACAGGTGGGGCTGATCCACGCGAAGGACCCTTATGTCAGTCAGCATTTACCCCTCGCCAAACGTTCTTTACTTGAAGTGCCGCCGGAAGCCGCGACATGGCTTAATGCCTTGTCACCGAACGAGTTTTTAACACGGTATAAACATGCAGAGCAGTACGCGGTGCGCACGACCCGCCAAGGGATGAATGAAGGCCGTAGCCGCAAGGCCTAGCGCACAAACCTCTCTTGTAGCGTAACCTCGTAGCGCCCTTCGCTATCGAAGGGGGCGATGAACTGGGTAAGCCCCACGACCAACGCCAATGCGATCAGGAAAACAGCGGCGTGACTGGCGCGTTCGGAAAGGGTGGGTTTCGGCGAATGATCGGGAGTATAAACATTGTTGAACATGGTGTGCCCTATGGTTTCGTGGTAAAGGATTTTACGTTCTGCATGGTGAATCCATCGAACCCGCTGCTTTGCCCTGCCGATGCAGTGTTGAATGCCTGATCGAGCTGGAAGGCACATAAACCCATCACCGCCAGGGCGGCTAACATACCCATCGCCGTCTGGTTGAATTTATGGCTGGTTTGATGTGTGGCCTGTTGCATCGGTTTGCTCCTCGTGACAATGCCACTTTGCCGGTGCACGAATAAATCCACTATCCGGCAAGTTCGTTGGAATATCATGGATGCGTTAAGATGTGCGTTGCTTTCGCAGCACGGCATTATACGTTACCGCGATAACCGACAGGCGATGGGGGAATCATGCGGGCTATGTTGTTTCTGGTGAGTTTCGTGCTCGCCTTCCTGCTGTTTGCCGTGCAGTCGATGGCCAGTAAAATGGTGTTGCCGGTTCTGGGCGGTACTCCGGCGGTATGGAACACGGCCATGTTCACCTTTCAGGCGCTTTTACTGGCCGGGTATGCCTATGCCCATGCGCTTACCAGCTATGTCAGCCCCCGCTGGCAGTTGCGCTTGCATGCGATGCTCATCGCTTTTTCATGCGCCTTGCTGCCGCTTTCGGTGCGGCTGGTGAGCAGCGAGGCGATGCTGATGAATCCGATTCCCTATCTGGTGGCGGCGTTTGTGGTTCAGCTTGGCCTGCCGTTTCTTGCACTGGCGGCGACGCAACCGTTGCTGCAGCGCTGGCTGAGCCGTTCGTCGCATCCCATGCAGGATTCGCCTTATGTACTCTACAGCGCCAGCAATCTGGGAAGTTTCGCCGGTTTGCTCGGCTATGTGGCGGTGGTCGAGCCGTTATGGGATTTGCAGGCGCAGCGCGTTGGGTGGAGCATGCTTTACCTGGTGGGTATGGGACTTCTGGTGGCAACGGCGCATTATTTACGCCCCGCCGCGAGCCGGGTGGCAACGGCGATTGCCTCCCATGCAGCCAGCATCCCCGATTGGCGCTGCTATGCATGGTGGATGTTTCTTGCCTTCCTGCCCTCGTCACTCAGCCTTGGGGTTACGACGTATATCACCACCGACGTTGCCTCGGTGCCGATGCTATGGGTGGTGCCGCTGGCGCTGTACCTGCTGAGTTTTGTCGATGCATTCCGCCAGCGTCCGCTGCTAGTGCCTATCTGCCAACGCCTGGCGCCAGTGCTGGGGCTTGCAGCATTGGTTCTGTACGGACTGCAAGGCCATCGCTTTATCGGCGGGTTTGCGTTGCATCTTGTCAGTTTTGCCTGCCTGGCGCTGGCGCTGCATGGCTGGCTGGCACGCAGCAAACCGGATGCCGCGTACCTGACCCGCTTTTACCTGTGCCTTTCCGTCGGCGGCATGGCGGGCGGGTTGCTGAATGGATTACTAGCCCCCATGCTGTTGCGCGATGCGCTGGAATACCCGCTCGTGTTGCTTGCCGGTAGTTTTACAGCGTTTCTGCTATGGTCGCGCCGTGATGGCATGCTTGGCACGCGGGCAATCGTGCGTGAAGCGATGCGGGTGATGCTGCGGGTATTGAGTATCACGGCGATCGCCTATCTGCTGATGGCGCTGGTGATGGGCGAGGCGCAGGAGGATTGGCGGCAACTGCACCCCTCGACCCTGATGATGGCGGCCAGCTTCGCCGGGTTGGTTTCGCTGCTGATCGACCGCAGCTACCGCCATGCGGTCTATACGTGCATGTCGGTGATCGTGGTGATGCTGCTGGCCATGCAGTATGTTTCCGGCCTGACCGTGCGGTTTAAAGACCGGAATTTCTTCGGCGTCGAGCGGGTGCTCGATAACCCCGCGATGCAGGCCCGGTTCATGATGCATGATACCACCGTGCATGGCGTACAATCACTGGTGCCGGATCGCATCACGCAACCGCTTTCCTATTACAGCCATGTGCGGGAAGTGCTGACGCAACTGCCGCATCTTTCCCGTCTGCCGATGGGAGTCGTTGGATTAGGGATTGGCAGCATGCAATGCCTCGCG
>DITH01000017.1 GCA_002422745.1 Alphaproteobacteria bacterium UBA6189 | reverse complement strand
TCACGAAAACTTCACCGTGCTGGGTCGGGTTCATGGTGCCGGGATCGACATTGAGATATGGGTCGAGCTTGCGCAGGCGAACTTTAAAGCCACGACCTTGCAGCAAAGCTGCCAGCGAGGCCGCCGAAAGGCCTTTGCCAAGGGAAGACACCACGCCACCGGTTACAAAAATATAACGTGTCGGCATGCGTGCTCTCTCCCTGACGAAATTTACTGCTGCTTCTTACCTGCGTTTGCTGCGGGTTCAATGTCTTTTTTCGATTCGGTGGCTATGCCCGCCTCATCGGCCACCGGCACCTGGGGAATCGCCGGATCAGCCGACTCGGTTACCTGGTCGACAATCGAGCGCTCGTTACCGCGTGCAGCCAGGATCGACAGCGCCAGCGAGTTGATAATAAACACGGTGGCTAAAATGGCCGTGGTGCGGGTGAGCAGGTTGGCGGCAGAGCGGCCGGTCATGAAGTTGCTGCCCGAACCGGAGCCGAGGCCGAAGCCATCCGAGTCCGAACGCTGGATGAGGACTACGCCGATGAGTGCTGCCGCGACGAGCACCTGAACTACAAGCAATACCTGGATCATGTTTTTCCTACGTTGTTACAGCCGCAATCATGGCGCACATGCTTTCCACCTCCAGGCTAGCGCCGCCGATGAGCGCGCCGTCGACCGAGGCAATGGAAAGAATTTCGCGGATATTGGCCGGTTTGACTGAGCCTCCATACAGCACGGGTTGCGCGCTGCCAAGGATTGATTTGATGTGGGTATGCGCGGCTTCGATCTCAGCACTGGTAGGGGTTTTGCCGCTGCCAATCGCCCAGACGGGTTCGTAGGCAATCAGTGCCGGGCGCCCATCGGTCGCACCGGCAATACGCCGGTTGGCGTCGAGCAGCGGCTTGAGTTGATTTTCCAGTACCGCCGCTGTCTTGCCCGCCTGATATTCGGCTTCGGTTTCACCGATACAAATGATCGGCGTCAGCCCCGCAGCGTACGCGGCCTGCACCTTAGCCGACACCTGGTCGTCCGTTTCGTGCATGAAGAGTCGGCGCTCGGAATGGCCGAGGATGACATAGCGCGCACCGCAGTCGGCCAGCATCGGCGCACTGATGCCGCCCGTGAAGGCGCCCTGGGCATCCTTGGCACAGTTCTGGCCGCCGATGGCCAGCCGCGCGTTGGGTGGCAACGCCGCGCGGGCCGTTTCAAGATAGGAAAAAGGCGGGCAGAACACGGCCTTAAGCGCGGCAGGTGCCATGGCCAGTGCATCGTTCACCGCGTAGGCGAAATGGCGCACGCGGGCATGGGTGCCGTGCATTTTCCAGTTGGCGATCAGCCATGTTGGCGACAGGTTCATCCCAGGTGATATGGCAGCTTTGACATTTCCCTGCAACACCCGTACACCAGCGCGTGAATAACCTTATAGGGGCCCTCATGCTCGATTCCATGCGTGGCCTGGCGAAAAGTTACGTCGCCAAGGCCTTAATGTTTTTCCTCGTCCTCTCCTTTGCTGTGTGGGGTATGGGCGATATTGTGCGCGGTGGCGCTGATTCCTACGTCGCGAAAGTGGGGGATGAAAAAATCACGCCCAACCAGTTTATCGGCGAAACGCGCAGTATGCAGCGAGCGCTCGAGAGCATGGGCGTGGCGAATGTGGATGCACGCGCCTTGCAGGGCGAGATACTGCGTCGCCTGATTCAGCAGCAATTGCTACGGCAATGGCAGAAAGATTCCGGCCTTGCCGTGTCGCGCGAAAGCCTGGCGGAAGCCATTGCCCGGTCGCCGGAATTTCAAAATGCCGATGGTCAGTTCGACCCGCAGCAATTTCGTTTCATGCTGGCCCAGCGGCAATTGAACGAAGCCGGTTACCTGGCGCTGCTGCGCGACGAGCTTGGCGGAAAATTCATGATGGCCAGCCTGGAAATGCGTGATGTGGCGTTGCCCGAGAGTGTCCAGCAACAGATTCTTGCCGCTAGCACCCAGCGCCGCGATGCGGTGATCTTTACCGTACGCCCCAAGGCGGTTTCGCCCGCTTCGATCAGTACGGCGGACGTGGAAAGCTATTACGCGCTTAATGCCGAGCGCTACCAGACGCCCGAGCGGCGCACGGTGGAATATGTATTGCTCGATAAAAACGGCCTCGACGCAACCCTTGATGCCATGCAGAAGGACGAGGCATTGCAGCTTTCCAGCCGCGAAGAAGCGTTGCAGGAACTCGCCATGCAGATCGAGGATGGGCTGGCCGGTGGCAGCAGCATGGGCGAGGCCGTGGCAGGCACCGGTATTGCCGCGCAATCGCACGTGTTGAAATCCATCACTGCCGCGCAATTCGCCGCCAAGCCCGAAACCCTGCAGGCACAGATTGCCGAGCATGGCTTTGCACTGGGCGAAGACGAAACCTCGGGCCTGAAAATGACCGAAAGCGGCGCCTATTATGTCGTAACGGTGAAAGAAGTGCAGCCCCCTGCGCCGCGACCGCTGAAGGAAGTTGAGAAGGATGTCCGCGCCGCAGTCGCCAAACAACAGGCACGCATTGAAACCAAAGCGCGCCTGCAAACCTTGAAAACCGCGCTGACCGACGGTGGCGACTGGAAGAAGGCGGCCGCTTCTGTTCAGGCACGCACCAGCACGTTGCGTAATCTCGCGCGCCCGGCCACCTTGCCGGATGGGTCGCTAAAGGAAAGCGGCACGATCCCCGCCAGCCTGCAGCAGGCAGTGTTTGAATATTCCGTAAACGGGGTGGCCGGCCCGGCCATGCGCGACAACGGCGATCTGTTGCTGGCGCTGGTAACCGATATCCGCAGCCAGCCCGGCAAGACCGACGCCAAAACAAAAACGGCATTGGCACAAACATCTCAGCAGCAACTGGAAGATAGCATCCTGAACAGTACGATGCGGGAACTGGCCAGCCGTTACGAAGTGCGGGTGAACGAGCCACTGCTAATGCAATTGCAGCAAGGCGACGCCGCCAATGAGTAACTTTGCGATCACCCCGAGCTTTGCGGAATTTGAAGCCGGCTACGCAGCAGGCAAGCCGCAATTAGTATATCTAAAGCGGGTGAACGATCTGGAAACACCAGTGTCGGCCATGCTGAAAATCGGTCAGGAGGAAGGGCCGAGTTTTCTGCTCGAATCGGTTGAAGGCGGCGAAGCGCGCGGGCGTTATTCCATTATCGGGCTGGCGCCAGATCTGGTCTGGCGCTGCATGGGCAATAAACCCGAACTCTCTACCACTCCGCCCTTTACCGAAGATAGTTTCGAGCCGAGCTGGGATGCCAGCCTCGCCTCGCTCAAGCAGCTGATTACCGAACATCGCATGGATATCCCCGAAGCGGTGCCCCCCATGGCTGCGGGCCTGGTTGGGTATATGGGCTACGACATGGTGAAGCTGATGGAGCGGCTGCCTGCAGCCAAGCCCGACACGATCGGCATTCCCGATGCCTGTTTCATGCGCCCCCGTGCGCAGCTGATTTTCGACGGGGTGGACGGCGTCGTGTATATCATCGCGCCGGTATGGAAAACGGATGGCGATGCGGCCACGGCCTACAAGCAAGCCGTGGCGCGGATCGAGAAGCTGGCGCGCGCACTGCAAGGACCGCTCGACCAGCGCAACTACTACAAAGACATGCCCACCACCCCGCGCGATTTCGTATCGAATATGAGCGAAGCGGAGCATGCCGCCATGGTGGCCAAGGCGAAAGAGTACATCGCCGCGGGCGATATTTTTCAGGTGGTGGTAGGGCAACGCTTTACCGCACCGTTCGAGCTACCCGCGTTCGCCTTGTACCGCAGCTTACGGCATATGAATCCCTCGCCGTTTTTGTTCTACCTGAATTTCGGCGAGTATGCGCTGGTCGGCTCCAGCCCGGAAATCCTCGTGCGGCTGCGCGACGAAACAGTGACGATTCGCCCTATCGCGGGGACGCGCAAACGCGGCAAGGATAAGGCCGAGGACGCGGCATTGGCTGCCGATCTGCTGGCTGACCCGAAAGAGCTGGCGGAACATCTGATGCTGCTGGATCTGGGCCGTAACGATGTCGGCCGTGTTGCCAAAGGCGGCGCGGTGCGGGTGACAGAACGGATGATCATCGAGCATTACAGCCATGTGATGCATATCGTGAGTAATGTGGAGGGGACGATCGATCCCAAGCACGATGCGCTCGATGCCTTAATCGCAGGCTTCCCGGCAGGCACGGTTTCCGGCGCGCCAAAAATCCGCGCCATGGAAATCATCGACGAGCTCGAGCCGGTGAAGCGCAGCTTTTATGCGGGATGCGTCGGGTATTTCTCGGCCAACGGCACGATGGATACCTGCATCACGCTGCGTACCGCACTTGTAAAGGATGGCCAGGTGATGGTGCAGGCAGGTGGCGGGATCGTTGCGGATTCGGATGCGCGCGCCGAGTTCGAGGAATCGACCAATAAAGCGAAAGCCGTGATGCGCGCCGCCGAAGAAGCCGCCAAGTTCGCCTAAACGCACCCTTTGAATTCGGATAGTAGTATACGCGCATGCAAGGCGTAAGTCACGCTGCGGCGCACAGCCGATTTACTTAGGATTTCTGCCGTTTTTCTGCTATATTTGACTATAGATAATTATGGTCAGAACAGCACAGACAGGGGTACTCCAGACGAGATTGGCAGCGATCCTTTTTCTTGCCCTTCCCCTTGCTGCTTGCGAAAGCAGTTCCTACTCGTCGCGCATGTCGATGGTAACCGAAAAATCCCTGAATAGTCACGGCGAAGAAGGCACGGTGAATGCCGCGTTCAGTGCCGCGCTGACCCCACTGGAGGATATGGGGCTGCGCAAACGCAATATTCCGAGTATTCTTCAAGGGTTAGCCGATAATCCATATGCCCTGCCTCAACCCATGCAGTGCGACATCGTGAAGAAAGAGCTCGATGCGATCGATACCCTGCTTGGCCCCGATATCGATGCGCCGAAAGCAGCCGCCCTCTCGGCCAATGCACAATATGCCGAAACCGGCGGCGAAATTATCCATGATGCGGTGGTCGGTTTCGTGCGCAGCCAGACCAGTATTATTCCGCTGCGAAGTATCGTGCGCCGCATAACTGGCGCCAATAAACACGAAAAAGCCGTCAACAACGCCATTCAGGCCGGCAAACTGCGCCGGGCTTACCTGCGAGGCGCGGCCGAAGCCAAGTTCGGCGGCAGTTGCCTCGCCGCGCGCCGCATTATCGCCGAGAGCAAAAAAACTTCTGCCGAAGCGGTGGAAGTCGCCGCCAAATAATGATACATGACTGCCAGTTTCATTGGCAGGCATTGTTTCCATGGCGCAACCGACCATCCTTCTTATCGATAATTACGACAGCTTCACCTACAATCTCGTGCATTACCTGAACGAGCTGGGCGCCGCCGTCGAGGTCGTGCGCAATGACGCCCATTCTGCGGCCGACCTGCTCGCCCGCAAAGCCGACGGCATTGTGCTTTCGCCCGGCCCCTGCAGTCCGAACGAAGCGGGCGTGTGCCTGGATGTCATTGCCGCCGCTGCGGCTGCCGAGCGCCCGTTGTTCGGCGTTTGCCTCGGCCACCAGGCGATCGGCCAGGCATTTGGCGGCACGGTGGTGCGCGCGCCACAATTAATGCACGGCAAAACCAGCCCGGTGCATCATACCAACGAGGGACTTTTTAAAGGCCTTAGCAACCCGTTTACCGCCACCCGCTACCATTCGCTGATCGTCGCGCGCGATACCCTGCCGGAGGTGCTCAGCATCACCGCCGAAACGGAAGATGGGATCATCATGGGCCTGGCCCACCGCACGCTGCCCATCCATGGCGTGCAGTTCCACCCCGAATCGATCGCCTCCGAACACGGGCACGATTTACTCCGCAATTTCCTGTCGCTGCTATGAATGTGCGCGATGCCATGCGCCGTCAGATCGGCGATATGCTCGATGGCACCTTACATGGGGACGCCGCAGTCCGCTGGCTGGCCGACATCACCCTCGAGGAATTACTTCCCAGCCAACTTGCCGGAGCCGTCGAAGCGGTCATGGAACGGGCAGTGCCCTTCCCTGCTTTTCCCGATGCGATCGATTGCTGCGGCACGGGTGGCGATGGGTTGCATACGCTGAATATTTCTACCGCTGCTGCCATGGTGGTAGCGGCCTGCGGCGTGAAAGTAGCCAAGCACGGAAACCGCGCCGTGACCTCGACTTCCGGTTCGGCCGATATTCTTCAGGCACTGGGGTTAAATACCAATCTTACAGCCGAACAATCCGCCACGCTGTTGCGCGAAGTAGGTATGACCTTCCTCTTCGCCCCGAGTTTTCATCCCGGCTTTGCGCGGGTGGCGCCGATTCGCAAAGCGGTAGGCAAACGCACGATTTTCAATTTGCTCGGGCCCTTATGTAACCCAGCCCGCGTCGAGCGCCAGTTGATCGGTGTGTTCGCGCCGTACCTATGCAGCTTAGTGGCAGAGGCCGCGCAGTATTTAGGCCGGCGCCATATCATGGCCGTCCATGGCGAAGATGGCAGCGATGAACTTTCCATCAGTGGCCCGACCCATGTTGCCGAGCTGACGCAGGGCAAGGTGCATTATCTGGCTATCCGCCCGCAGGATGCAGGCATCACCCCGCAGCCTATCGACGCGCTACGTGGGGGCACACCGAATGAGAATGCCGAGGCGCTTCGCGCTATTTTCGCCGGCAAGGCCCATGCCTACGCCGATGCGGTGGTGCTGAATGCCGCGGCCGCACTGGTGCTGGCCGGCAAAGCCGGGAAATTGTATGACGGGGCGCTGATGGCGCGCAATGCCATTGCCCTGGGTAAAGCCACCCGCACACTCGACCACCTCATCGAAGCGAGCCACAGCGTATGAGCGACACATTAGCCGATATTTGCCGCACTACCCATGCCCATGTGGCAACGCAGAAAGCGCATGTGAGCGAGCAGCAACTGCACGCGCGCGCGTTGGCGCAAACCCCGCCGCGCGGGTTTCACCGTGCGTTAAAACAACGCATCGCCGAAGGCGGTATCGGGCTGATTGCCGAGATTAAAAAAGCGTCGCCGAGCAAAGGGTTGATCCGTGCCGATTTCGAACCGGCAGCGCTGGCTCAGGCCTATGCCGCCGGAGGCGCCACCTGCTTATCGGTGCTGACCGATATCCGTTATTTCCAGGGTGATGACGCCTATCTGCTTGCCGCGCGCGCGGCCGTAAAGCTTCCTGTGCTGCGCAAGGATTTCATGCTCGATCCGTACCAGATTCTCGAATCGCGGGCGTTAGGCGCCGATTGCATCCTGCTGATCATGGCGGCGCTTTCCGATGCGCAGGCACAGGAGTTGGAAGATCTCGCCCGCAAACTGGGGATGGATGTGCTGGTGGAAGTACACGACGAAGCCGAGCTTGAACGTGCCCTTACCCAATTGCAATCGCCGCTGCTCGGCATCAATAACCGCAATTTAAAAACGCTGGCGGTCGACCTCGCCACGGCCGAAACATTGCGTCCGCTCATTGCCGAAGGTAAAACCGTGGTATGTGAAAGCGGCATTGCCACGCCTGCCGATATTGCCCGTATGCGGCACGCCGACATGCATTGTTTTCTGGTCGGCGAATCGTTGATGCGGCAGACGGATGTGGCTGCCGCCACGCGCCAGCTATTGGGAGATGCGGCATGAATTTCGACTGGTTCACCAACCCGATCATCATCGAGCAGGCAGCGATCCTGCGTATCGATATCGTGGCATTGGCCTGGTTCGTGCTGTGCTGGTTCGGCTATGCCCGCTTTGCCGATCGCAATTACCACCGGCGGCTGAACCTGATCCGCATCATGGATGAGATGCGCGCCCGCTGGATGCACCGGATGCTGGAACGCGAAAACCGCATCACCGACGCCACGTTGATTGGCAATATCCTGCGCTCGATTTATTTTTTCGCCTCGACCACGATCCTTATCCTCATTGGCTTGTTTACTATTCTCGGTGCAGGGCGAGAAGGCATGCAAATCGTTCATGATATTCCTTTCACGCTCGGCGCCAGCCCGCTGATGTGGGAAATCAAGATCAGCCTGCTCATGGTGATTTTCGTTTATGCATTTTTCAAGCTCACCTGGTCGCTGCGGCAATATAACTACGCCTGTATTATCGTTGGTGCCGCCCCCCCGGCGGCCGAGGTGCAAGCCCACCATTACGAATATGCCGAACGGGCCGGAAAGCTGGTCGGCAATGCCGGGCGGCATTTCAACATGGGCCTGCGCGCGTATTATTTTGGCATGGCGGCCATCAGTTGGTTTTTGAATGGCTGGATTTTTATTCTGGTAACGGCATGGATTGTGTGGGTGGTGTATCGGCGCGAGTTCCGCTCGCATACGGTCAATAACCTGCTGACCATCGACGACGCGTAATCACCGGCCGCTCCAGGGCCGCTCGCCTTGCCAATCGGCGCTGGTTTCGATGCGCCAGCCTGTCCCCNNGGCGTGGATGCCACCGCGGTACAAATCCCATCCGTTGCGCACGGTAGCCACCGGGCACCGCACCGAGAATAACGTTGTTATCACCAGGCTGGCTTGCGCACAATCTTCCGCCAGTGCTAATCCGTTTTCGGGGAAGGCGACGGTTTGCCCGGCAATACGCGCTACGCAACCCAGCGCGTCGCATTGCCAATATTCACTATCACGTGACGCGCGGGGCATGGTTTTTACGCCCAGCCCGTGGGCCCATAATTCGGGCACCAGCGAGCTACTGCGGCCGCGCGCCAGCATCGGCCCCTCCGCCGTGCGCAGGGCAATCTGCTTTAGCTCCGCCCCCACCAGCAGATCGGGCAGCGTAACGGTGGCCACACTGGCAATACCCGCCAGCATCAGCGGTACCCCCAGCCATCGCGGGCGGCGCAGCCAGTAGCAAAACCACAGGAGGCCAAGCACGAATAGCGCGACTCCCCAGCCCGGCAGGGAGGGGATAAACCATTGCGCGTAGGGTAAGGCGGCGATGGTGTGGGCAATCCAAAGCATGGCGGCAATGGCATAATCGAGCGCCCATAGCGCGGCCATTTCCAGTCCAAGCGGCAAGAGCAGGAAATACAGCGCCACTACCGGCATCATCAGCAAACTGACCAACGGTGTCGCCAGTAGGTTGGCTAAAACGCCGTAGGAGGAAAACATATTGAACTGGGCGATTACCAGCGGCGCGGTCGCGGCTTCGGCCACCACGGAAATAAGCATGGTGGCCAGCAGGATACGGCCGAACCGGCGCATCCGTGAATCGTCACGCTGCGGGCCGAGGAATAACCGCTCCACCAGCGCCACAATCGCCAGGGTGGCAACGAACGAGAGCTGGAAACCCGGTTCGAACAGGTCGGACGGGTCGGCCAACAACATCAGCAACGCGGCGATGACCAACGAACGCATGGGATCGACCTGCCGCCGGAGCATCACCGCCAGGAGCACCAGTGCAATCATCACATAAGCGCGCACGGCAGAGGGCGGCATGCCGGTGACGAACAGGTAGGCCGTGACCAATAGCAGCGTGGCGAAGGCGGCGAGCGATTTCATTTCCGGCCGGTAGCGCCAGCAGGACGGCAGCAGAAGAGTGAGCCAGCGCATCAGCAGAAACACCACCCCGGCAATGACCACCATATGGCCGCCGGAAATGGCGATAATATGGTACAGGTTTGCAGCCTTGAGTGCTTCGTAATCGCTTTCCAGAATGGCGCGGTCCTCGCCGGTAATCAGCCCGGCGGCGATGGGGCCGTGGCGCGGTCCCAATGTGGTGATAATGTTTTCGGTGATGCCGATGCGCCAATTGGCAAAATCCTCGGCCAGCCCCACACGTGCGGATGGTTCTTCCAACTTCCACGGGGGCAGGCCATAGCCGACGGCGCCGATGCCGCGGAAAAAGAAGTAGCGCGCAAAATCGAACCCGTGGGGCATGCCGGGCCCCATCGGTGGCAATAACCCCGCTAGCAGGTCGATCCGGCTGCCAACCGGCGGGGCTGGGGTGGTTTCCCCCGCTCGCTGCCGTAGCGTCAGGCGGATACGTTCGGGCGTTTCCTCAGGCGCGAGATTGCGGATGCTCACCTCGCGCAGGGTGATGCGTAAGCCGGTCTCCGTGCGTTCTGTATCCGTCACAATCCCCTGAACCGGGCGCGGCGATAATTCACGGCTCAGCACGGTGAGTTCCTGGCGGTGTGTGTGGTAACTGGCCCAGCATAGCCCGGCGAGGGTGAGACCCAGCATCCACAGCCAGGGACGCGCCGGGCGGTAACGTGCGGCTGCGATCAGACCGGCCATCACCGCCACGCTTCCCGCCAACAGAAGCGCCGGGGCCGGTTCGCGCGGCAGAGCGAAATAAATCGCGATGCCCATCGCTATGCAACTCACATATATCAGGAAATGACGATGCTGTTCGGCCCGCCACCAGCGGGTGACGCGCAGGACATGTTGGGAAATGGGCATGTGTAGGCGCATGTCTGCTGTCATAGCATTCTTTACATTCGTGCTACTTATAAATTAAACACGCCCTGAAGCTGAACCCCAAAACCCCATGGCCCACATGTCCGTCGTTACCCGATTCGCCCCCTCGCCCACCGGCATGCTGCATATTGGCGGTGCGCGCACGGCGCTGTTTAATTACCTGTATGCGCGCCGCCATGGCGGCCAGTTTAAATTGCGGATCGAGGATACCGACGCCGCGCGCTCGACGCCCGAGGCCACGCAAGCCATTCTCGATGGGTTGGCCTGGCTTGGTATCGCCTTCGATGGCGAACCGATTTTCCAAAGCCAGCGCCATGCGCGCCATAAGGAAATTGCCGAAGAGCTGGTTGCACGCGGTGCGGCGTATTACTGCTACACCACGGCAGAAGAACTGGCCGAGCAACGGGCGGCGGCCGAGGCCAAGGGCGAGCAGTTTCGCTATGATAGACGCTGGCGCGATACGCAGGAGGCGCCGCCGGCGGGCGTTGTGCCGTCGATCCGCATTAAGGCACCCCTTGCCGGCGAAGTCGTGGTGAACGATGCCGTGCAGGGCGACGTGCGTTTCCCGGCCGAGGCGCTGGACGATTTTGTGATTCTGCGGTCTGACGGCACACCGACTTATATGCTCGCCGTAGTGGTCGACGATCACGATATGGGCGTGACCC
>DITH01000035.1:4014-22647 GCA_002422745.1 Alphaproteobacteria bacterium UBA6189 | reverse complement strand
AACAGCAGCAGCACCGGCAGCACGGCGGCCGAAATCGCCAGGTCTGGGTTCAGGCTGGCCTTCAGCACCCGGCGGCAGGTCAGGTAGGAACCGGTAATGCCGATGCCGAGCAGGGCTGTCAGCATGGTCGGGCTGGGCAGGCCTGTCAGCTTGGCAAGCAGCTCGGGCAGCGAATAGACAATGAAAACCAGCGGTGTGTTGATCTCAATGGCGTCGATATACAGCGTGCCGCCATTGATCCACAGCTTGGAAATATACAGCAGGACTGCCGTGTCATGGTTGATCGGCGGAAAGAAATAGCCGATCAGCCAGAGCGCGCAGACGGCGACCACGATGCGATGCAGAATCCGTGACCAATCGACGGCTTTTCCGTCGCCGCGCCCGGTCAGCGCGTTAACCTGGGATGAGGTATGATCCATGGTCGCGTCGTTGGCGGCAGGACATCACCCGGCCTGACAGCAGGTCGGCATGGCCCGGCGGCCTCTATCCTTTGCTTGGTGGCGTTGTGGTGTCTGGTCCGGGTACTTTGTCTTTTATTTTGTCGCACTATGCCCGGAGTTTTGCGAAAAGACGAGATGATTTAAAGCCCACTCGCCGATAACCGGGTTGTTCTGCGATTGTGTGTCAGTCACTCGTTCTACTGTAGTATTCACCGAAATTTATCTTCTTCCGGTTAATAATGCGTTGCGGTATTGGGTCTTCCTGTCACTGCCGACCCTGGACAGCGATGCATCACAAGGCGGGCTTCATGAAGCGTTCGGAATATCAGCAGATGGCGGCGGTCGAGGATACCATGTGGTGGTATCGCGCCCTGCATCTGGGCGCGCTGGATCGCCTGGCGAAGGCTGGTCTGCCGGCCGGCAGCGCGGTGCTCGATGCCGGCTGCGGCACCGGCGGCTTCCTGGCCCGGCTGTCGGCCGCCCGGCCCGATCTGGAGCTGCATGGGCTGGAATATGACGCGGAGGCTGCCGCCATCGCCCGGCAGAAGGCGCCGGCGCAGATCGCCACCGGGTCGATCAATGCCATGCCCTATGCCAATGGCCGCTTCGATGCGGCGCTCAGCCATGACGTGCTGTGCCATGGCGGCGTCGACGAGGCGGGGGCGCTGGCCGAGCTGAAGCGCTGCCTGAAGCCGGGCGGGTCCCTGTTTCTCAGCCTGCCGGCCTATCGCTGGATGGCATCCGCCCATGACCGGCATGTGAATAATGTCCGGCGCTACGACGCCGGAGAGTTGCGGGCGCTGGTCGGGCAGGCCGGCTTCCGGGTGCGGCATGTCGGCTACTGGAACAGCCTGCTGTTTCCGCTTATGGTTCTGCATCGACTGACGGCCGGGCAGCATCAGACGGAAAGCGATGTGAAGGCGTTCCCGGCCTGGCAGGATTGTCTGTTCTTCGGCATCACGGTTTTGGAACGCAGGCTGGCCCGCATCGGGCTGGCGCTGCCCTTTGGCGGATCGATATGGGTATGGGCGGTCAAGGATCATGAGTGAACACGAATTCGCGTTGTCGATTGTCGTCCCGGTCTATAACGGGGCAAGCAGCGTGCCGAATCTGGTCGAGGCGCTGTCGAAGCTGGAAGTGCCCGGCGGGCTTGAGATCGTCCTGGTGAATGATTGCAGCCCGGATAACTCGCTGGAGGTCTGCCACCGGCTGGTCGCCGAACAGGCCGTGCCGCTGACCGTGGTCAATCTGGCGCGCAATTTCGGCGAGCATAACGCCGTGATGGCCGGTCTGGCGCAGGCGCGCGGCGCCTATATCATCACCATGGATGACGATCTGCAGAACCCTCCTGAGGAGGTGGTGCGCCTCTGGGATTATGCAAAATCAAATAATTACGATGTTGTTTATACCTATTACGCGAAGAAAAAACATGCCGCCTGGCGCAACCTCGGCAGCCGCTTTACCAATTGGTGCGCCGATACGCTGATCGACAAGCCGAAGGGGTTGTATCTCTCCAGCTTCCGCTGTGTCAGCGCCTTCACAGCGCGGCAGGTGGTCGCCCATACCGGCCCGTTCCCCTATATCGACGGGCTGATCATGCAGGTGACGCAGAATATCGGCCGGCTGGAGGTGACGCATCTGGCCCGTGCCGAGGGCCGCAGCAATTACACAATCCGGCGGCTGGTACGGCTGTTCCTGTCGATGTTCCTGAATTTCTCGGTCATGCCGCTGCGTCTGGCGACGCTGGCCGGCATTGGCGTGGCGACGCTGGGCATACTGGGCGCGCTCTGGGTGCTGGTCGAGGCCCTGCATGGCGACCCGCCACAGGGCTGGGCCTCGCTGATGGCGGTCACGCTGGTGGTTGCCGGCGTGCAGCTGATCATGCTGGGCGTGGTCGGTGAATATCTCGGCCGGCTGTTCCTGCATGTGAACGGCAAGCCGCAATATGTCGTCCGCGCGGTCACCCGCAATGACAGCGCCAGCAAGGGAACCCGGCCGTGACCATCTATGTCGCCGCGCTCGCCCTCGGCATCTTGCTCGGTGTCGTCGGCCAGATGCTGCTGAAGGCCGGTGCCGATGGCGGCGAGACGATCCTGAAACAGTTCCTGGCGCCGCAATCGATCATCGGCCTGGGCCTCTATTTCGCGGCGGCGGTCTGCTACATGTTCGCGCTGCGCAAGATTCCGGTCTCGGTGGCGTTTCCCAGTGTGTCGCTGTCCTACGTCATCGTCGCTGTGCTGGCCTTCTGGGTCTTCGGCGAATCGCTGGGCTGGCAGAAGGGCGCCGGCATCGCCCTGATCTGCGCCGGGGTGTTCCTGGTGACACGGCAGGCGTGAGGCCATCAGTAGGCACGGGCAGAACGTCCAGAATGATGTCGTTCTGACGAGCCCGGAGGGCATCTGTGACGTGAGTCGGTTTTCTCTATCCGTCACCCCCGGCCTTGTGCCGGGGGGCCATGCTTCCGCGAGCTGGATCATCGGTCGAGTAGGCTGAACCTTGGATTCCCGGCACAAGGCCGGGAATGACGGATGGAGAGACGGGGCCGCCTCAGACCGCCAGTACCTTCTGCAGGAACGCTCCACCGGCTGCCAGGCCGGCGGGGTCGATGCCATGGCCCAGGCCGGGGCAGGTCACAGTCTCGACCGGCACATCCAGCGCCTCCAGCGCTGCCTTGGAAAGCTCCAGCCCCTGATAGGGCACGATCTCGTCCTGCGTGCCGTGGACCAGCAGCATGGGCGGCCGGGAGGCAATCTCCCGCGCCAGCGCGCCATCATCGATCAGCCGGCCGGAATACCCGACCACCCCGGCCAGCGCCGCCTTGCGCCGGGGGGCGGCATGCAGGCTCATCATCGTGCCCTGGCTGAATCCGACGAGGGCGATGTCGCGCTCGGCAAGCCCGAACCGCTCACACTGCGCGGTGATATACGCGTCGAGAACCGGTGCGGCGGCTTGTGTGCCTGCCAGTCGCGCTGGAGCTGAACGATCCATCAGCTGGAACCACTCGAAACCCGGCCCGCCCATGCCGCAAGGCGTCGGCGCATTGGGCGATAAGAACTGCGCATCCGGCAATGCGTCGCGCATCAGCGGGGCCAGACCGATCAGGTCGTCGCCGTTGCTGCCATAGCCATGCAGGAAGATGACCAGCTGTTTGACGCTGCCGCGTTTGGGGGCAAGCTCCGGGCCGTTCAGGATCGATTTATTCATAGGGTGCTCTCTTTTGCTTCCGTGTAGGGCAAGACTGGTTATAAAGGCAACATGAACCAGCCACAAACGCAATCGCCTGCCGCGAACAACGCCTGCAACCGCCTCGTGCTGGTCGATGGCTCGGGATATTTATTCCGTGCCTACCATGCCTTGCCGCCGCTGACCCGTCCCGATGGCACCCCGGTAGGGGCGGTGTATGGCTACACCACCATGCTGATGAAACTGCGCGAGCAGTTCGCCGACGACTGCATGGCGGTGATTTTCGATGCATCGCGCGATTCGTTCCGCACCAAGCTGTATGTGGACTACAAAGCCAACCGCCCACCACCACCGGAGGATTTGTTGCCGCAATTCGCGCTTGTGCGCGAAGCGACGCGGGCGATGAACCTGCCCTGCGTGGAGCTCGAAGGATTCGAGGCCGACGACCTGATCGCCAGCTACGCGCGTACCGCCCGCGCCCAGGGTCGCGAAGTGGTCATTGTATCCTCCGACAAAGATTTGATGCAGCTGGTGGGCGAGGGCGTCAGCATGCTCGATCCCATGAAGCAAAAAACCATCGGCCGCGAGCAGGTGATCGAAAAATTCGGCGTGCCGCCCGAGAAAGTGCGCGAGGTGCAGGCCCTCATCGGCGATGCAGTCGATAACGTGCCGGGCGTGCCTTCCATCGGCCCCAAAACCGCGGCGGAGCTAATTAACCAGTATGGCACGCTGGAAGGCGTGCTCGCCAATCTCGATAAAATCAAGCAACCCAAACGCCGTCAGGTGCTGACCGAGCATGCCGAAGCGGCACGGCTCTCTTACAAGCTCGTCGCGCTCGATGCCGAAGCGCCGCTGCCCGCCGCTATCGAGACGTTCGACCTGGCGCCGCTCGAGCCTTCGGTATTGGAAAGTTTTTTGCAAACGCAAGGCTTCAAGGCATTGCTGCGCCGCTTAGGGATGGAGCCGGGGGAGAATGCCGCGCCGACTGCGCGCGCCAAACCCTCTATTCATGCGCAGCCGCCCACTCCCGCCACAGCTGAAACGTTTCCCGCGCAATCGGCCTTGCAGCAGGTGAAGGCGCAGTACGACACCATCCGCGACGAGGCGGCACTCATCGTCTGGATTGAGGAGGCAATCGCTGGCGGCGTCATGGCGTTCGATACCGAAACTACCTCGCTAAACGCGGTCGAGGCGGAGCTGGTCGGGATTGCGCTGGCCACCGCGCCGGGTAAGGCATGCTACATACCCCTTGCGCACACGGTCGAAACGCAGGGCCAATCCGTCGGCCAGAGCACTTTGTTCGACACTCCCTCCACCGAAATTGTGCAAACACTGGCTCCCGGCCAGTTGCCGATGAGCCGGGTGTTCGAGCTGGTGCAGCCTGTCCTTTCCCATCCCGGTGTGTTGAAGATCGGCCATAACCTGAAATACGATCTCGTCGTGCTGGCAAAATACGGTGTCACCATCGCACCGCTGGGCGATACGATGCTGATGTCGTATTGCCTGAATGGTGGGCTGCACGGCCAAGGGCTCGACCTGCTGGCTGAGAAATATTTTAGCCACAAAATGACCGGTTTCACCGAAATCACCGGTACCGGCAAAGCCAAAAAACTATTCAGCGCCGTCGATATCGCCATTGCCACAGCGTACGCCGCCGAAGATGCCGATTACAGTCTGCGGCTATACGAACTTCTGAAATACGCCGTGCCACAGGCCAAAGTCGCGACGGTCTACGACACGATCGAACGGCCGTTAATTCCCATTATCGCGGCGATGGAAGTGGCGGGCATTCGCGTCGACACTGCCACACTGGCCGGGCTTTCCGGCGAATTCGCCGAAAAGCTGGCGCAGCTGGAAAAAGAGATTATCGCGCTGGCCGGGCATGAATTCTCCGTCGGCTCGCCCAAACAATTGGGCGAAGTGCTGTTTGAAAAAATGGGCCTTTCCGGCGGCAAGAAATCGAGTAAATCGGGTGCCTACACTACCGATGCGGAAACCCTCGAAGGGGTGGATCATCCTATCGCCGCGAAAGTGCTTGAATGGCGGCAATTTGCCAAGTTGAAAAGCACCTATACCGATACGCTGGCCGAATCGATCAGCGCGTCGGACGAGCGGGTCCATACCTGCTACTCGATGGCGGCGACCACGACCGGGCGGCTTTCCTCCTCCGATCCGAATTTGCAGAATATCCCGATCCGTACCGAGGAAGGGCNNAGCTGCGCCTGCTGGCGCATGTCGCGGGCATCGAGGTGCTCAAAGAAGCCTTTCGCCATGGCACCGATATTCACGCCGTCACCGCCAGTCAGATGTTTGGGGTGCCCGTGGCAGACGTATCCGGCGAATTGCGCCGCCGCGCCAAAACCATCAATTTCGGTATTATCTACGGCATCAGTGCCCATGGGCTTGCCACGCGTCTTTCCATTCCGCGCACCGAAGCGGCGGAATATATTGGCCGTTATTTCGAGCAATATCCCGGCATCCGCGAGTATATGGACAGCACCATCGCCTTCGCGCGCGCGCATGGCTATGTCGAAACGCTCTATGGCCGCAAGGTGCACGTGAAGGACATCAATTCGAAAAATGGCGCCTTCCGCCAATTCTCCGAACGCGCCGCCATCAACGCGCCGTTACAGGGTACCGCGGCGGATATTATCAAACGCGCCATGGTGGCGGTGGATACAATGCTTGGTCGTCCCCGCGAAAGCGGGGATCCACTTAACGAGATGCCTGCTTCCGTAGGAATGACAAAGGCTAGGTTACTGCTACAGGTACATGACGAACTGGTCGTCGAAGCGCCCGAGGCCATGGCGGAAACGCTGGTGCCGAAAATCAAACGCGCCATGGAGCAGGTAGCCCATCTTTCGGTGCCGCTCACGGTCGATGTCGGGCTCGGCAACCATTGGGGTGAAATACACTAGATTTCATTGGCACCGTGGGGGCTTTTCCCCTATATAGCCGCAATAAAACTGACACAGGAAGAAGAATGACCGCCACTGCCACTGCCGATTTTTCCCGCAAACTGAAGCCGGTCATGGTTTCGGGCCGCGAAGTGTTCCCGATCATCGAAGGAGGCAAAGGCGTTGGCGCGAGCAACGGCATCAGTGCCGGTGCGTTTGCAGCCTCCGGTGCGGTCGGCACCATTTCGGGGGTTAACCAACTCGAATTCACCGACGATGGGCAGCAGATTCCGCTGGTCTACCACAGCACCACCCGCCGTGAAAAACACGAGGAACTGGTGGCGAACGGTATCCGCGCCGGCATCAAGCACGCGCAATGGGCACATGAAGCATCGAACGGCCAAGGCCGCGTACATATGAACGTGCTGTGGGAAATGGGCGGTTGCGAACGCGTCATGCGTGGTGTGTTGGAAGGTGCGCCGGGCCTCATTCACGGCATTACCTGCGGCGCGGGCATGCCCTACAAATTGTCGGAAATCTGTGCCGAATATAATGTTTATTACCACCCGATCGTCTCCTCCATGCGCGCCTTCCGCGCGCTATGGAAACGCTCGTACAGCAAGTATGTCGAGCTCCTCGGCAGCGTCGTATACGAGGACCCCTGGCTGGCGGGCGGCCATAACGGGCTTTCCAACTCGGAAGACCCCGAGCGGCCGGAAGATCCCTATCCGCGTGTGGCCGAGCTGCGCCGTTTCATGAACGAGGTCGGCCTGCACCATGTGCCGATCATCATGGCGGGTGGCGCGTGGCACCTGAAGGATTGGGAACATTGGCTCGACAATCCCGAAATCGGTCCGATCGCGTTCCAATTCGGCACCCGTCCACTCCTCACGGAAGAATCGCCGATCCCCGCTGCGTGGAAGGAAAAACTCGTTACCCTGAAGAAGGGCGATGTTTTTTTGAATCAGTTTTCGCCCACCGGTTTTTATTCCTCGGCGGTAAATAACAGCTTCATCAAGGAACTGCGCGCGCGCAATGATCGCCAGGTTCCGTACTCGACCGAGCCGGAAGGCTACCGCACCGAGCCGTATGGTTTCGGCCCGCGCAAGCGCCCGCATTATGTTACGCCTGAGGATATGGAACGCATTAATCAGTGGGTCGCGCTCGGTTTCACTGAGGCGATGAAAACCCCGGAAGACACCTTTATTTTTGTCACGCCCGAGAAGGCGCAGGAAATCCATACCGACCAGGTAGAATGCATGGGCTGTCTCAGCCATTGCCGCTTCTCGAACTGGAAGGATCACGACGATTTTACTACCGGCAAAAAAGCCGATCCGCGCAGTTTCTGCATTCAAAAGACGCTGCAGGATATCGTGCGTGGCGGCCCGATCGATCAGAACCTTATGTTCTCCGGTCACAACGCGTATAAATTCGCACAGGATCCCTTCTATTCCAACGGGTTTGTGCCGACGGTGAAACAACTGGTCGACCGCATCATGACGGGATACTAATTCCGTCATAGCGATGCTGCGTTCGCGCAGCCGGTGAATTTATTCCTCGAATACTTCCGTACGGCCGACACCCCAGATGTCCGCCTTGCGGATCCAGCCGTCGCGCTCGGCAATATCCAGCAGGCACCAATCCGGCAAGCAGGCACGTATATGCCCGATAACGGTAGGCTCGGCGCGCATCACCGGCTGGTCCGACACTTCCGGCCGCGCATAGAGATTTTGCAGTTTATCGACAATCATGGCCGTGCGCTTCCCATCGAGCATGCCTTTATGGACCCAGCCACTGGCGCCTTCATAATCCTTGATTTTGCGCCAATGGGCGAATTCCTCGACGATCTGCACCGGCAGTTGCGCCCGGCGGTACACATAGCGGATCGGATAGCGCTTGCCCGGCCCCACCCGCACATTGATCTCGTTCGATTTGAGCGACACGAAACGCGGTACCGGCAGGCCCGAAGGGTTGAGAATCGCCGCGCTCTGGTCCTGCGCGTGCCCAGCGGCGGGCAACAGCAGCCCAGCCATGAGCATAGCAAGCATCAGGTAATGCAGCATCGGATTGCGTTTCTCCATGAGTAATTTATACACGGAGTGATAAGGAAATGTCCATGACCCGTGTTTGCCTCACCCGCCGTCTGCCCGAACCGATCATGCACCGCCTCGGCGAGCTGTTCACCGTGATCGTACCAGCCCAGAGTGAACGCACGCTTTCCAGAAGCGAATTGATCGCCCTGGCCGGGGATTGCGAAGTGCTCGTGCCCTGCCTGAACGATCACATCACCGCCGAAGTAATCGATGCGTTGCCAGAGTTGCGGCTGATTGCCAATTTCGGCGCGGGGGTCGATCATATCGCCCTGGCCTATGCCGCCGCCCGCGATATTACCGTTACCAATACGCCAAGCGTGCTGACGGAAGACACGGCCGATATTGCGATGGCGTTGATTCTGGCTGTGCCGCGGCGATTGGGCGAGGGGGCACAGGAAATTCGCCAGAATCGCTGGCAGGGATGGAGCCCGATGCATCTGCTCGGCCACCGCGTGCATGGCAAGGCACTTGGCATTGTGGGGATGGGCCGTATTGGTCAGGCGGTCGCGCGTCGCGCCCGTGGGTTCGGACTAAAGCTGCATTATTTTCAGCGGCGCCGGCTCCATGCCGATGTGGAAGTCGAACTAGGGGCGGAATATTGGCCGACCCTGAACGATATGTTGCAGGAGATGGATATCGTGACCCTGCATTGTCCGCATACGCCCGAAACGCATCGCCTGATCGGCGCCGAGCAGTTTCGCCTGATGAAACCGACCAGCTATCTCATCAACACAGCGCGCGGCGCGCTGGTGCATGAGCAGGCCCTCGTCCATGCGCTGGAGCAGGGCACGATTGCCGGTGCCGGGCTCGATGTGTATGAACATGCCCCGCAAATTCCCGAAGGATTACGCAACTTGCCCAACGTCGTGCTACTGCCGCATATCAGTTCCGCCACCATCGAGTCGCGCATTGAAATGGGCGAGCGGGTGCTGATTAATATCCGCGCGTTTAGCGATGGCCACATACCGCCGGACGTGGTGTTGGTGGATTAGTTGAATTCGTATTAATAATATTATAATACTTGTAGCATATGCTTCGCGTAGGAGGTTTCTATGCGGTATAATGACTTGGTGCGACTCCAGCGCTCCGGTGTAAAAGCGGTGGAAACGGTTTTGGCGATGAAAGAAGCCATAAAAAATCCGTCGGAAGAAGATCGGCTGGATATAGACGCTCTCAGGAGGTTGTTGGCACAAAAGAACGCAATGTCAGGGCATAGCGTTTAAGGAAGTATGGCCACACGCTGCTGGTGGGTACGACCGTCAAACACGGCCAGTTTTCCTTTGAGTGCCGGCATGCCCAGCACCACCCGCATCACTTCCAGCGCCTGCATGCCGCCGATGATTGCGCCGAGTGGGCCGATCACGCCGGATTCGCGGCAGGTATTCGCTTCCGGCGCGTCTTCATGTACCAGCGCGCGGTAATCGGGCGAGCCGTCCATCACCGTCATCACTTGCCCGTTAAAGCCACTGATGGCGGCGCTCACCAAAGGTTTGCCAAGTGCCACGCAGGTATCGTTCACCACAAAACGGGTGGCAAAATTATCGCACCCATCGGCAACCAGATCGTATGGGGCAATGAGCTCGACGGCATTCTCGGCCGTCAGTGCATAGGGGTAAGTCGTGATCTGGCAATCCGGGTTCAGTTCGCTCACCCGGTCGGCCGCTGCCTCCACCTTCAAGCGGCCGATATCGCCTTGCTCGTAAAGGGTTTGGCGCGGCAGGTTGGAGAGCTCCACCCGGTCCTCGTCGATAATGCCAAGGGTGCCAACCCCGCCTGCGGCGAGATAGGTTATAAGCGGCGAACCCAACCCGCCCGCACCAACAATAAGCACGCGTGCGGCCAACAGCTTCTGCTGCCCGGCTTCACCGATTTCGGGGAGCATGGTTTGCCGGATATAGCGGCGTTGTTGGTCGATATTCATAGCATCGATGGCTACAACTCAGCAAATAAATCGGTCGAGATATAACGCTCCGCCGTCGAGGCCACGATGGTGACGATGGTTTTACCTTCCATCTCCGGACGTTTGGCGACTTCCAGTGCTGCGGCAATCGTGGCACCGGAGGAAATCCCCGCCGGAATCCCATCGCGCCGCGCCACTTCACGGGCGATCGCAAACGACGTGGCATTGCTGATCGGAATGATCTCATCGATCACCTCGCGATCGAGCACATCCGGTACGAATCCGGCCCCGATGCCCTGGATTTTATGCGGGCCGGGATTGCCGCCGGAAAGCACAGGGCTGTCCTCTGGTTCCACCGCAATGATTTTTACGCCCGGCTTTTTAGCTTTCAGCACTTTGCCGACACCGGTCACCGTGCCGCCCGTACCCACTCCGGCAATAAATACATCGACCGCGCCGGCGGTATCGGCCCAGATTTCCTCTGCCGTGGTGGTCACATGCACGGCCGGATTGGCCGGGTTTTTAAATTGCTGCAGCATGCGTGCATTCGGGTTGCTCGCCACAATCTCGTCGGCTTTTTCAATGGCCCCGCGCATGCCTTTGCTCGCGGGGGTAAGCTCAAGCTGCGCACCGAGCAATTTCAGCATTTTGCGACGTTCCAGTGACATCGATTCTGGCATGGTGAGAATCAGCTGGTAGCCTTTTGCCGCGCAGACAAACGCCAGCGCAATGCCGGTATTGCCCGAGGTCGGCTCCACCAGCACCGTGGTGCCGGGGGTGATGTCACCGGCTTGCTCGGCGGCCTCGATCATGCTCAGCGCAATGCGGTCTTTCACCGAGGAAAGCGGGTTAAAAAACTCCAGCTTGACGAGCACCGTTGCCTTGGCGCCGTGATCAGCCGCCAGGCGGTTCAGCCGTACCAGCGGCGTATGGCCGATGGTTTCAGCAATCGATTCATAAATACGGCCGCGTGGCGCATCCAGTTGGGTCAGGGCAGGGCGAGTGGTCATGAAGCGCTCCTAAATGGTAAAATCGTGCATAGGTTCAATGGCGGTCGGGATATGTTTTTCGGTGGCCTCTTCGCAAAGCTGGGCCATGCTTATACTGTCCAGCACGGCATTCCACTGTCGACTCGCCTGGTCGAGCCGCGGCTGCAGAATGGAGCGGCCCAGCATGGTCGATGGGGGAGTAATAGCGTCGTCGCCGTCGAGCAATGCGCACACATCCTGCAGGCTGATTTGCTTGCTGTCGCGCGCCAGCACATAGCCGCCTTGCGGTCCGCGCACCGATTTCAATAGACCGCCCCGCACCAATTTTTGCATGATCGGTTCGAGGTAGCGGGTAGGCAATTGCTGTTGCTCGGCCAGGGCGCGGCTGGAAATTGCCCCCGAGCGGGTATTATAGGCCAGAAAAAGCACCGCCTCGAGCGCATAAAATAGCCGTTTCGAGGGTACCAGCATGACTTAGCCTTTCGTGCCGGTCGAGCCAAAACCGCCCGCGCCGCGGTCGGAGCTTGGCAGCTCGGCCACTTCACTGAAGCTGGCGCGGCTATAAGGCGCGATTACCATTTGCGCGATGCGCATACCGCGCTCGACGACAAACGGCTCCCAACCGAGATTGATAATAATGACGCCGATTTCGCCGCGATAATCGGCATCGATGGTGCCGGGAGCGTTGGCGACCGTGATTCCATGNNGATAATCGGCATCGATGGTGCCGGGGCTGTTTACCAGCGAAATGCCGTGTTTCAGAGCCAGGCCCGAGCGCGGGCGCACTTGCGCTTCGTAACCATCCGGCAGGGCGATGGCAAGCCCGGTCGGGATCAGCGCACGTTCGCCGGTTTCCAGTGTCACCGGTTCTTTCACCGCAGCAAGCAAATCCATCCCGGCGCTATGTTCGGTGGCGTAGGCAGGCAGGGCGAGCCCTTCCGCGTTCGGCAGACGGGTGAGGGCGATGGTAATAGGGGCTGCGCTCATGAAAAAAACTCCTGATCTATATGACGTTTACGAAACGTGTTTCTTCTTTGCTTGGGGCCGGGCGAAATGCGTAGCAATGCGCTCCACCAGCATCTCGGCGACTTGAGCTTTCAGCATGCGCGGCCAGGCTTGCACGCCTTCTTCGGTGACCAGCATCACTTCGTTTTCCTCGTGCCCGAACGTACCCTGGCTGACATCGTTTGCGACAATCCAGTCGCACTGCTTGGCCGTGCGTTTGGCCTGCGCATGCTCGCCAAGATTCTCCGTCTCCGCCGCGAAGCCGACTACCAGCGCGGGCCGATGTTTGTGAGTGGCAACGGCATGCAAAATATCGGCCGTGGGTACCAGCTCCAGCGTCAGCTTGGTGATGGTGCCGTGCTTTTTAATTTTCTGATTGGCCACATGGTTCATGCGCCAATCGGCCACCGCCGCCGCGCCGACGAAAATATCGGCGGGCAACTGGTCGAGCACGGCCTCGTGCATGGCGCTTGCCGTGGTGGTATGAATCACCCGGATGCCGGGCGCGACAGGTAGTGCGTTGGTGCCGGTAATGAGGGTCACGTCTGCCCCGGCGGCGGCCAGTGCGGCAGCTATTGCGTGGCCCTGCTTGCCCGAGGAATNNCCGGGTCGATCGGCTCGATTGTCGGACCACTGGTCACCAGCGCGGTTTTGCCCACCAGGCTACCCGGTGTGCTGCCCGGTAGCTTGGATGCGCTGTGTGGCGTCTCACCGCTCAGAAATTCTAAAATCGCCGCGGGTTCGGCCATCCGCCCCACGCCGAATTCACCGCACGCCATCGGCCCTTCGGTGGGCTCGATCACGCGAATGCCGTCCGCTTTCAATTGGACGATATTGCGCTGCGTGGCCGGATGGGCCCACATTTTATGATTCATCGCTGGGGCGACCACGACCGGTTTGTTGGTGGCGAGCAAAGCGGTGGTCGCCAGATCGTCGGCCATGCCGGCAGCCATCTTGGCCAAAATGTCGGCCGAGGCGGGGGCGACGAGCACCAGCTCCGCCGCGCGTGACAGTTCGATATGGCCCATCTCCACTTCATCGGTCAGCGAGAAAAGCGCCTCGTAGGTTTTGGTGCCGGTGAGACTCGACACGGCCAGCGGGGTGATAAACTGCGCGCCGCCTTTGGTGAGAATGCTGTGCACCGTCACGCCCTGTGCCGTCAGCAGGCGAATCAATTCCAGCGCCTTATAGCTGGCGACCGAGCCGGTGATCATAAGCAGGATGGAGCGGGGCAGGGCCATGGAATGTTCCTGAAATGTACATGTTGCCGCTGTATTTAGGGCGATTAGAGCGTTTCAGCAATGAAAAAGGCGGAAGCCACCGCTACCGCTAAGCCAAACCACGCAAAGCGCAGCCAGGCCCGATGATGCGCGGCACGTTGTGCTTCGAGCCTTGCGAAGGTCGAGGGCGCGACGACAATGCCTTCGCGCTGGGTTTGCGCCAGGAAGTCTTTTACATCGCGCAGCACGCGCGGCAGGTCGCGCAGCAGTTTGCCTGCTTCCTCGGCCACCGCCTTGGCGCGCGCCGGTTTCGACAGATGCTCGCGCGCCCATTGACGGATCAGCGGTTCGGAGACTTTCCACATATTCACGTCGGGGTTTAAATGGCGGCCCACGCCTTCCGCCGTCATCATGGTTTTCTGCAGCAGCAGTAAATGGGGCTGGGCTTCCATCTCAAATGTTTCGGCGATATGTAGCAACTGGCCAAGCAGGCGGCCGACGGAAATCTCGTTCAAGGCCTTGCCCATAATCGGCTGGCCGACGGCACGCGCCGCCTGGGCAAAATGCTCGACCGACACATGCGGCGGAATCCACCCGGCCTCACGATGCAAGGTGGCCACGCGCATGAAATCGCCTTTCATGAAGGCCCAGAGAATTTCCGCCAGGGTGATCTGGTCCTGCGTGCTGATGCGGCCCATGATGCCGAAATCCACCGGTGCCAGGCGCCCGTCGGGCAACACGAACAAATTGCCAGGATGCATGTCGGCGTGGAAAAATCCGTCACGGAACACCTGGTTGAAAAATGCCCGCGCCGCTTTTTCCATCGTCGCGTTTGGGTCGATCCCGGCGGCGCGCATGCCCTGCACATCGCCAGCCGAAAAACCGCGAATCCGCTCGGTCACTAGCACACGGCGAGCGGTTAAGTCCCACTCCACTTCAGGCACATAAAAATCGGGATCGTTGGCGCTATGGGCGCGTAATTCTTCGGCGGCTGCCGCTTCGAACCGTAAATCCAGTTCCATCCGCACCGTATCGGCGAAGGTATGAATCATCGCCACCGGCCGCAAGCGACGATATTGCGGCAAGCGCCGCTCGACCAGCCGGGCAAGCCAGAAAAACAAATCCAGGTCACGCTGGAAAGCTTCTTCTATGCCGGGGCGCAATACTTTTACCGCCACCTCGCGCCCACTATGGGTCACCGCGAAATGCACCTGCGCAATAGAGGCGGCGGCATGGGCTTCTTCGTCGAACTGTGCAAAGAGCTGCGCAACGGGCGCATCGAGCTGGGCGGCGATCATGGCCTTGGCGAGATGTCCGGGGAAAGGCGGCAGGCGGTCCTGCAACTCGGCTAAATCCTCGGCGATATCTTCGCCCACCAGATCGGCGCGGGTAGAGAGGGCCTGTCCGAGTTTGATGTAGCTCGGCCCAAGCGCCTGCAGGGCGCGCGACAGGCGCTGACCACGGCGTAATCCATCATGGCTGCGGGCCACCAGCCGGGCGCTGGCGGCAAAAAACGGCGAGATATTTAATGCCTCCAGCCCAAAGAGCGCATCGTGCCGGGCCAATGTCCAGGCGATGGTAAATAGCCGGCAGCTATATTTCAGATTTTTTAACATCAGATCCGCCATCCCTGGTGAATCGCCACCACGCCCATGCTGAGGTTGCGATACGACACGCGCGCAAACCCCGCCTGTTCCATGCGCCGCTTCAGTTCCTCTTGCGAGGGGAACATGCGAATCGACTCGACAAGATACTGGTATGAATCACGGTCTTTGGCAATCCATTGACCGAATTGCGGGATCGCACGGAATGAATAGGCGTCATATAGTTTAGCCATGAGCGGCACGGTCACCTTACTGAATTCCAGGCAGAGAAACTGCCCGCCCGGTTTGAGCGCGCGGTAAATATCGGCCAGCGCCGCATCGATATGGGTAACGTTGCGCAGGCCGAACGCGATGGTAATCACATCCTGCGACTGATCGGGTACCGGCAACGCCTCGGCATTGCCGCAAACCCAGCGCAAGCCATCGCTTTCGCCGCGGTCGAACTGCCGGGCCCGGCCCACGTTCAGCATGTCGGCGTTGATATCGCACACCGTAACGTTGGCCCCAGTGCGCGCGTGCAATCGCACGGCGATATCGCCCGTACCGCCTGCCAGATCGAGGATGGCGGCCTGTGGCCCGGCCTGAATTTGCCCCACGAAACGATCTTTCCAAAGCCGGTGCATGCCGACCGACATCACATCGTTCATGCGGTCGTAGTTGCCGGCGACGGAGGAAAATACCGCCCCGACCATGCCTTGTTTTTCCTGCGCGTCGACCGCGCGGAAACCAAAAGACGCTCGCTGTTCCGATTCGCTCATAGGCCGGGCCATAGCTGGTTTTATCCGAGATAACAAGAATCCCGTCATGCGACGCTTGATTCAGCATCCATCTTTCTTATCTAAGCTGGCAGATTCCGGCACCCGCCGGACAAGCGAGTGTGCCATGCCCGAATTACCCGAAGTCGAAACCACGCGCCGATCGTTGCTGCCCGGCCTGGTGGGGCGCCGCATTGAAACGGTAACCTTGCGCCGCGACACGCTGCGCCTGCCGATTCCACCCGATTTCCGCCAGCGCGTGACGGGCAGCCGGGTGATTGATATTCGTCGCCGGGCTAAATACCTGCTGTTCGACCTCGATCGTGGCGATACGATGCTTGCCCATCTCGGCATGTCGGGCAGCTTTCTGCTGACCGACGCTTCGCATCGCCCGCGTACGCACGATCATGTGCTACTTTTCCTCGATAACGGACAGGTGCTGGCCTTCCATGACCCCCGTCGTTTCGGCCTGATTCTGATTGATAAAACCGATAAAATTGAGGCGCATAGCCTGCTGGCGCATCTCGGTCCCGAACCGCTGGGGGCGGGGTTTACCCCCGCGTATCTTGCGGCCGTGCTGGCCGTGCGCCAAGGCCCAATTAAGCCGGTTTTGATGGACCAGCGGCTGGTGGTCGGCGTGGGCAATATTTACGCCAGTGAAAGTCTCTTTCTGGCGCGCATCCATCCAGCGACTCCGGCAGCACGCGTGGCAGCATCATCGCATGCCCTTGTCGCGGCGATCCATCAATCGCTCAATGCGGCCCTTGCATCGGGCGGCTCCAGCTTGCGTGATTTTACCAGTGGCGATGGAAAAACCGGTTATTTCCAGCACCAGTTCAACACCTATGAACGCGAGGGTGAGCCTTGCGTTGCGTGTGCCGCACCGATAGCGCGTATCATGCAGGCCGGGCGCGCTAGCTATTTCTGTCCGCAATGTCAAAAACAAAAATCGGCGCGAAAAAAATCGAAGCAAAAAACGGCGAAAAAATGAGGCTTTGCAGCGTCAATTTTTTTTCTTCGCAAAAAGGCGCATCAAACTGCTTGACGTGACCCATCGCCGCCACTAGTTTCCGCTCCCTCGATAACGAGACAACAACACAAAGTGGGTCAAACCATGGCACAACATAAGTCGGCAAAAAAGCGTATCCGCCAGACCGAACGCCGGACGGCAGTGAACCGTTCGCGCATTAGTCGTATCCGTACCTTCATTAAGAAGGTCGAGACGGCCATTGCAGGCGGCGATCAAACGGCTGCGCAAGAAGCACTCAAAAATGCTCAACCTGAAATCATGCGTGGTGTTAGCAAAGGCGTTCTGCCGAAAGCCACCGCTTCGCGGAAGGTGAGCCGTTTGAGCCAGCGCATCAAGTCGCTGGGCGCTGCTTAAGCCTTAAAAAATATTCTATACTATACTCCGTGTGTGTGTCGCGGCCCGTGTGGGTGCGCAAACCCTTTCCCTGTGCCTGAATTCTCAGGTACCTGTTCACACCCCTCATGTATGGGTCGCAAATGGTCCTTGCTACACGTACAGTGCGCGCTTCCTACGCCGGTGATGTTTCGCCGGGGCAAGCATGGCAAGCACTGGCAAGCGAACCCAACGCCCAATTGGTGGATGTGCGCACCCATGCCGAATGGGTGTTTTCCGGCCTTCCCAACCTGGAAGAACTCGGCAAATCCGTAACCACCATTTCCTGGAAATTTTACCCGAACTACGATCTTAACCCGCAATTTTTGGAACAGCTGGAAGCAGCCGTGCCGGATAAAACCGCGCCCGTGTACTTCCTTTGCAAGACGGGTGGACGCTCAACCGATGCGGCAATTGCCGCCACGGCGGCAGGCTATGAAGCCTGCTACAATGTGTCCGAAGGGTTCGAGGGAGTTTCTAATTCGTTCCATCAACGTGGCAAAAAAAGCGGCTGGAAAGCCGAAAGCCTGCCATGGCAGCAAGCATAATAGAGTAGAAAAACATGAACGAGATGTCGTCCATCCAAACCCGCCGTCCTGACCATTTTGCCCGTTGGGAGCGTGTGCGCGAGCGCCTGCGTACCTCGTACGGCGAAGCGATTTTCAAAAGCTGGTTACAGCCGCTTAAACTGGCCGATGTTAAAAACGGCCAGGTGATGATTACCGTGCCCACCCGCTTTATGCGGGAGTGGATTCTGTCGCATTACAGCGAAAACATCCTGCGCTTCTGGTGCCAGGAAGATCAGTCGGTCCACTCGGTCGATATTTTCGTTAAGGCCGAGCCTGTCTCGGTCGCCAATGCCGCCACGCAGCAATCCTCGCCCGCCGGGTTGGAAGCCGCCATGCTGGGCCATGCTGCCAACGAAGATAAGCCGATTAATCCCGATGCGATTTCTGCGCCGCTCGATCCGCGTTATACGTTCGATAACTTCGTCGTCGGTAAGCCGAACGAGCTCGCCCACGCCGCAGCCCGCCGCGTATCGGAATCCTCGGCCGTGACGCCCGGCGGCAACCCGCTCTTCCTTTATGGCGGTGTCGGCCTTGGCAAAACCCACCTCATGCATGCCATCGCCTGGCATATCCGCA
>DITH01000035.1:0-3921 GCA_002422745.1 Alphaproteobacteria bacterium UBA6189 | reverse complement strand
ACGCAGGAAGAATTCTTCCATACGTTCAACGCGCTGGTCGACCAGAACAAGCAGCTCATCATTTCGGGCGACCGTTCGCCGGCCGATCTCGAAGGCATGGAGGAGCGCGTGCGCTCACGCCTCGGCTGGGGGCTGGTGGCCGATATCCACGCCACCACCTACGAATTGCGCCTCGGCATTCTCCAAGCCAAGCTCGAGAAAATGCCCAACGCCCATGTGCCGACCCGGGTGCTTGAATTCCTGGCCCATAAAATTACCAGCAACGTGCGTGAGCTCGAAGGTGCGCTCAACCGTGTCGTTGCCCATGCGACGCTGGTGGGCGGTGCCGTCACGCTGGAATCAACGCAGGAAGTGCTGCACGATATCCTCCGCGCTAACGATCGCCGCATCACCATCGAGGACATCCAGAAGAAAGTCGCCGCGCACTACAATATCAAAGTGAGCGATATGCATTCCGCCCGCCGCAGCGTTGCCATCGCACGCCCGCGCCAGGTGGCGATGTATCTGGCGAAAAAACTCACCACCAAATCGCTGCCGGAAATCGGCCGCAAGTTTGGCGGTAAGGATCACACCACGGTGATGCACGCCGTGAAGCGGATCGACGAGCTGTCGCGCGGCGATAAAGAATTCGCCGACGATGTCGAACTGCTGATGCGTATGCTGCAGAGTCAGGCGTAAGTCCTTCGATAAACGCAAAAAGGGCACCCTTCAAACGGTGCCCTTTTTTATTGCGGATGCTTGTGGAAAACCCCCGAATTTGCTTGGCAAGGCCCCGTAGCGTGGTACAAAAAATCCAAACAAATACTGCTAGGGGATGTGTATGGCGGATGCTGCACGTAAAATGGATGAATCTGCTCCTGCAGGTCAATCGAAGGGATCACCCATGAAACTGGTTATTGAACGTTCCGTGTTGCTGAAAGCCTTGTCGCCGATTCAATCGGTGGTGGAGCGCCGCGGGACGATCCCCATTTTGGCCAACGTCAAGCTGGATGCCAGCGCGGGCAAGCTCAGCCTCACCGCGACCGACATGGACATCGCCATTGTCGAGCAGGTGAAAGCCGACGTGGAAACGCCGGGCAGCACCACCGTTCCCGCCCATATGCTGTACGAGATCGTCCGCAAATTACCCGACGGCAGCAACATCCAGCTGGCGCTCGGCGGCAAAGACGGCAAAGTCACCATCACGGCCGGCCAGTCCAAATTCTCGCTGGCCTGCCTGCCGGTCGACGATTTCCCCGTCATGGCCGAAGGTGAGCTGGCGCACACGTTCAGCGTGACCCCGGCTGAAATGAAGGCGCTGCTGGAGAAAACCCGCTTCGCCATCTCGACGGAAGAAACCCGCTATTACCTGAATGGCGTGTATTTACACGCCGCCAACAACCAGGGCGCAAGCGTGTTGCGCGCTGTGGCGACCGACGGCCACCGCTTAGCGCGAATGGAAGTGGGCCTTCCCGAAGGGGCGGAACAGATTCCGGGTGTCATCATCCCGCGTAAAACCGTTGGCGAGCTTTATAAGCTGGTGGAAGAGGGCGGCGAGAAGGTGGAAATCAGCCTGTCGGAAAGCAAAGTGAAATTCGCCATCGGCGATGCGGTGCTGGTTAGCAAACTCATCGACGGGACCTTCCCCGATTACGAACGCGTTATCCCGACCGGTAACGATAAGGTGATGGAAGTGGAAGGCAAAGCCTTCTCCAACGCGGTCGACCGCGTCTCGGTCATCACCTCGGAAAAATCGCGCGGCATCAAGCTGGCGCTCAGCGATAGCAAGCTTACCCTCAGCGCCTCGAGCGCCGAGCAAGGCACCGCGACGGAAGAACTCGCCGTTTCCTACGGGGCCGATGGGGTGGAAATCGGCTTCAACAGCCGCTACCTGCTCGATATGATGGCGCAGGTGGAAGGCGAAACCGCCCAGTTCGTGTTCGCCGACAGCAATAGCCCCACCATCGTCCGCGACCCGGCAGATGTAGGCGCGCTGTATGTGATCATGCCGATGCGCGTGTGATCTTTCCCACTAAATAAACACGTTAGGAACGGCGCCTCCGGGCGCCGTTTTTTTATTAGAAATCACCCTCCGCCACCTGAAAACAGGGGATGCCGTGGTCGCGCCACATTTTTACTACTTTGTCGCGGTCGTCGAACACGCAAAGAATACGGGATTTTTCGATGCGCCCATCCTCCACCCAGCGGATTTTCAGGATGTTATCCGGGGTAAAATCGCCCTTTGCCCGCATGATCAGCGCATGGTACGGCACTTGATTCAGGCTTAGCCATTCCTCGGTTTCCGTACGCACTTCTTCGCTTCGGCCGCTTACGATATAAATTTGGAACCGATCGTGCAGCGCCTGCAACATGGTAATCACCGCCTTATGGGGTTTGTCATGCACGCAGGCCGCAAAAAATTGCCGCCACTGTTTCTTGCGCCCTTTTACCAGATGTTGCCGGTGCTCGATATCGGCCAGCGTGCCATCGAGATCGAAAATCACAATATCCGGTGTCATCGTGCTCTCCTTTCTGCCGCGCATACGGTCGCTGACTATTCCGTGATGCCCATTAATTCGCGATGCGAAAACCGAGCGATTTTCCTTCGCGCCGGGCGCAAAATCCTTTAGGCTCACACCCATGCACGCCCCCCACGCGATCACCAAACTCACCCTCAGCCATTTTCGCAACTATGCGGGCATTACGCTGGAAATCCCGCCGATGCCGGTCGTGCTATCGGGCCATAATGGCGCGGGGAAAACCAATATACTGGAAGCGATTTCCCTGCTTGCGCCCGGCCGTGGCCTGCGCAACGCGAAGCTGCGCGGCATCGATCACCTGCCGTCCGCCATGCCTTGGGTCGTGGCAGCAGAGATCCATAACGCGGGTAGGGAAATCACCACCATCGGCACCGGCCGCGATGGCGAGGCAAGCAATGAAAAACGCATCCTGAAAATCAACGGCCAGCGCGAACGTAAGCAAGCCGTACTTACCAGTTATCTCTCGGTGCAATGGCTCACCCCCAGCATGAACCAGATTTTCATTGAAGGTGGCAGCGCTCGGCGCAAGTTGCTCGACCGGCTCACCTACGGGTTCGATATCGAGCATGCGGCGCGGGTATCGGCGTATGAGCAGGCGATGCGCGAGCGAAACCGGCTGCTTGCCGATGGCAGCAGGGCCGATAGTTACTGGCTTTCTGTGCTCGAACAGCAAATGGCCGAGCACGGGGTGGCCCTTACTTTGGCGCGGCTTGAAACGCTGGAGCGGCTGCGTAGTGCCTTTACCCTGGTGCCGGAACATTTTACCCGCGCCAGTTTCGCCCTTAACGGCCCCATCGAACAATGGGTGGAAGAGGGAGCGCGCGCCTTGGAAGCTGAAACCAAATTTGCCGAACGTTTAGCGATGCTTCGCCACAGTGATTCCCTTGCGGGGCGCTCGACAGAAGGGCCTCACCGTAGCCAACTAGAAGTTATCCACCTACAAAAATCGATGCAAGCTGAGGATTGTTCTACCGGCGAGCAAAAGGCGATCCTTCTCGCCATGCTGATTGCTGCCGCATTGGGTCGCGCCCAGTGGTGCGGCCAGCCACCGGTGCTGCTGCTTGACGAGGTCGTTGCCCATTTGGATGTGGATAAGCGGGCAGCCCTTTTTGACCTCATCCGTACCGCTCGGATACAAGCATGGATGACCGGCACGGACGCCGCAGATTTCCAAGGGTTGCACGGCTTCGCCACCCACCTCGAAATTGCTGGCGGAATGGTCGTCAATAAAGTAGAAATCTGATAGCAAAACACCGTCATGCCGCGCGCCGTGAAAGAACAGGATTCTCCACTACGTTTGGAATGGCAAAGGAACATACCATGAGTGCTCAGGAAGCAGTAAAAATGACCGAAACGCAACCCGTCCCCAATACCGATTATGGCGCCGACTCGATCAAGGTCC
>DITH01000065.1 GCA_002422745.1 Alphaproteobacteria bacterium UBA6189 | reverse complement strand
GTGGGCATGCAATTCGGGCTCCTGCTGCATGGCCAACGCGTAGGCCCCTTCGATGGGAATAAACATCAACACATACTCCGGCGTGTCGAGCCCTTCCGTATCCTGATAGCGCCGCTCTTCGAGCCCTTTGACGTGGTTTTTAAGCGATTGAATAAACTGCGCCAAATGCGTGGCACGCGCCGTGTCGTCGCTCTCGCCGCAGAACCGCTCATACGCGGTGAGCGAGACTTTGGAATCGATCAGTGCATGTTTCTTTTCGGGTAGCAACACGACGATATCCGGCTTTTGCGTGCCGCCATGGTCGGGGTGCTNNATTCCTCGCCCTTGCGCAGGCCGGATGCTTCAAGAATCCGCTCCAGCACCACTTCGCCCCAACTACCCTGCACCTTGCTGTCGCCTTTCAAGGCTTTGGCGAGGTTCTCCGTCTGGAAACGCATTTCGCCACTGACCTGCACGATTTTCGCGATCTCTTCTTTGAGGGCGAATTGCTTTTCGCCATGGGCGCCGAACGCATCGGAGATATGTTTCTTAAAACCGACGATATCCTCTTTGAGCGGCGATAATAATTCCTGCAAATGCTGCTTGGACTGGGAGTTTTTTTCCTCGAAAATCCGGTTGGCGAGGTTTTCAAACTGCAGCTGGAACTGGGCCTGAAGTTTGGTTAATTGCTCTTCAGCCGCTTCAACCTTTTGCATCGCCAGCGCCTCGTTCCGCTCCGCCCGGCTATACGCTTTGCTGGCCTCCGCCGCTTCATCGCGCGCGCGTTCGTAATCCTGCTGGATTTGCGCCAGTGTCGCCTCGGCGGCGGCGCGGGCGGCGTGCTCATGGCGCAGTTGCGATTCGAGGTCGCCCTTGCTGCGCCAGACGAGAAACACCCCGATGGAAAGCAAACCGCAGGTAAGGGCGAGGATGGTGGCAAGCATGGCGAACTCCTTGACTAAGCCGCAGCAGCATAGCACTGTTCGGCGCATGACCAAGAAGAAAACCGCGATTCCCACCGCCGCGATCATCCTTGCCGCCGGCAAGGGCACCCGCATGAAATCCGACCTGCCGAAAGTGCTGCATCCGGTCGCGGGCACGCCGATGGTGGGGCATGTGATTACCCACGCGCTGGCGATCGGCTGTGCGCCGATCACCCTGGTGATCGCGCCGGGGATGGACGATGTCGCCAGCGTGGCGCAAGAGATCGCTGGCGAGGTGGATGTCGCGATTCAACGCGAGCCACTTGGCACCGCGCATGCCGTACTGGCAGCGAAGGACGCGCTGGTGAATTTCGACGGTAATCTGCTGATTCTCTATGGCGATACGCCGCTGATTACCCCGGCCACCATGCATGCGATGCAGGAGGCGCTGATCGGCGACGCGCAATGCGCCGTGGCGGTGCTTGGCTTTCTGCCCGACGACGCGGGCGACTATGGCCGCCTGGTGCTGGACGATGATGGAAAGCTGGCGCGCATTGTGGAAGCGAAGGACGCGACCGAGGAAGAACGCGAGATCCCGATTTGTAATTCCGGCGTGATGGCAATTCGCGGCAATGTAGCGTGGAAGCTGCTCGGGAAAATCGGCAACGACAATGCCAAGGGCGAATATTACCTCACCGATATTGTGGCGCTGGCACGCGAAAGCGGCATGCATGCGGTCGTCGTTGAAGGCGAGGCCGATGAAGTGCTCGGCGTAAATTCGCGGCAGGAACTGGCGGTGGCGGAAGCGATTTTTCAGTACCGCGCACGCCAGGCCCATATGGCAAACGGCGTCACGCTGATCGACCCCGACAGTGTCTATTTTGCGATGGATACCACCGTCGGGCAGGATACGGTGATCGAGCCGAACGTGTTTTTCGGCCCCGGCGTAGCGATCGGCGAAAGGGTGCGCATCAAGGCATTTTCGCATATTGAAGGCAGCGTCATCGGCGCGAATACGGTGGTGGGCCCGTTCGCGCGGCTGCGTCCCGGTACGAATTTAGGTGAGGACGTGAAAATCGGCAATTTCGTTGAGCTGAAAAAAGCTGAAGTGGCCGATGGCGCGAAAATCAGCCATTTAAGTTACATCGGCGATGCGAGTGTGGGTACGGAGGCGAATATCGGCGCGGGCACCATTACCTGCAATTACGATGGCTACCACAAATACCGCACCGAGATCGGGCGCGAAGTATTTGTCGGCTCTAACACGGCGCTGGTCGCGCCGGTGGTGATTGGTGACGGGGCGATGATCGCCGCCGGCTCGGTGATTACCGACGACATCGCGGCCGATGCGCTGGCCCTGGCCCGCCCTCGGCAGGAACAGAAGGAAGACTGGGCGAAATCCTTCCGCGAACGGCAAAAGAAGTAGCGGGCAAACCTGCCACGCGGCAGGCTAATCGCGCAATTGCGCCAATATCATCTCAAGCGCCGTGTCGACCGCAGCAAGACGCACGGCGGAGCGGTTACCGTCGAACGCACAGCGTTGATGGGTTGTTTCTTTCCCGCGCATTGCACAGGCCAGATGCACGGTGCCCACCGGTTTGTTTTCCGAGCCTCCGTTAGGCCCGGCGATTCCGGTGATGGCGATGGCAAGATTCGCACTACAGCGTTGCAACGCTCCTTCCGCCATGGCGCGGGCGACCGGCTCACTCACGGCGCCGTGCGTTTGCAACAGGGGTGCCGGCACATCGACCATTTCCTCTTTGGCGCGGTTGGCGTAGGTGATGAACCCATGGGTGAACATATCGGACGAACCGGGCAGTTCGGTGAGAATGGCGCCCAGTAGCCCGCCGGTACAGGATTCGACCGTCGCAAGCGTCACCCCCTGTTGTTTACAGGCGGCGAGGATCTGGTTGGCTTTTTCACACAATGCTTCGCTGAACAGGCTCATGGGTATTCTTCCATCTGTCCGGTGACCATCGGCCAGAACAGATAAAAAAGGTAGAGGCAACTGCCGGCGGAGAACCCAGCCAGTACATCATCGAAGATCACGCCGAAGCCGCCTTTGATTTTGCGGTCGGCCCAACTGATCGGCCAGGGTTTGACGATGTCGAAAAAGCGAAACAGCACGAATCCGATCGCAAGGAAATGCGGCGCGGCGTCGACCTCCAGACGGCTGGCGTCGATCTCCTCAGCGGTGATACCGACAATCCATAAATACCACACGGCGTAGGTCGCCCATTGCCCGGCAAGCTCATCGACAACAATTTCTTTGGGGTCGTGCGTCGTGTCGCCTGTCTGCATATACCGGTCGGCAGCGAGGGTGCCGATGAGGCAGAAGATGGCGGTGCCGATGAGCAGCACCAGCCAGCCATGCGCGAGCTGCAGCACCAGGTAGGCAAGCAGAGCGGCTACGAAGGATCCTGCCGTGCCGGGAGCACGGCCGATGCGGCCAATGCCGAAAAGCGTCGCAAGCTGGTTCATACGGTCTCCGGTAATTGCAGGGTGGCGATAGCGTGGCAGGCGATTCCTTCCTCGCGGCCGGTAAAACCAAGCCGTTCGGTGGTGGTGGCTTTGACGCTTACCCGTTCAAGCGGACAATCGAGCAACGCCGCCAAGTGCTGGCGCATGGCGTCGCGGTGCGGGCCGATTTTGGGCGCTTCGCAAATCAGCGTAACATCGAGATGCATAAGGCGGCCGCTCCGCGCCGCCAACCGTTCGCATGCTTTGGCAAGGAAGATGGCGGAATCCGCCCCTTTCCATTGCGCGTCGCTGGGCGGAAAGAACGTGCCTATATCGCCCTCGGCCAGTGCGCCGAGTATGGCGTCGACCACCGCGTGGATCACCACATCGGCATCGGAATGGCCATGAAGTTTGTGGGCGTGCGGAATATCGATCCCGCCGAGGCAGATGGTATGGGCTTGGCCGGCAGGGATGAGGGTATGCACATCGTACCCCATTCCAGTGGCGATGCGTGTCGCGGGTTGTATGGCGTTCTCCAGCTCGGCCGCGGTGGTGATTTTCTGTAGGCGCGGATCACCCTCTACATACGCCAGTTTTTTGCCCGCAGCAAGCCAGGCGGCGGCTTCGTCGGTTGCATCATGGCGAAACCGCGCATCGAGGTGATAAAGCGCCGGGAAAGAGAATGCTTGCGGGGTTTGGATGCGAAAAAGCCCGTCGCGACTTACTTCTTCCCATGCGCCAGCCGCGTAGCGCCGCACCGTATCGGCGACCGGTAAGGCGGGTACTACCCCGGTATCGGGCGCCAGCGCGGCGAGTAGCCGGTCGATCAGCGCGGCGCTCAGGAAGGGTCGCGCCGCATCATGCACCAGCACATAATCGGGTGAATGGGCCGCCAGCGCTTCAAGCCCTGCCCAGACGGAATCGGCACGGCTAACGCCACCCGCCACCGGGGCTGGCAGGCTAAGATCACCCAGTGTGGCGTCGTAGAGCGCATGATGCGCCGGGTCGATCACCACCTGCACCGCGATGATGCGAGGGTGATTGCGCAACGCTTCCACGCAGTGGCGCAGCATCGGTTTACCGGCGATCGGGGCGTATTGTTTGGGTAAGGCACCACCGGCCCGCGTGCCGCTGCCCGCCGCCACCACTAGGGCAAAAATGCGTGAAGAATCAACCATGCGCGGCACTATATCGGGCTTCATTTACAAGCACCAGCCCGACCTTCATACGATTGTCATAATCGTGTGTTATAACTATAACCATGAGCGAAGAAACCACGCCACAAACGGTGACGGCAGAAACGCTGCAAGAGCAGCTGCCCACGCCGGAAAGTTCCCAGATGACCCATCTGCTGAATGGCATGGGCAATGGCGCGATGCTTGCCGGGGCGGCCGCTTACGCCGTGAAATTCGGTACAGATCTTATTATTCGTCGCAAGCTTCCCACGATTGGTGAGGGCTTTGTTCTGGGTATTACCGCCCTTGGTGGCGTATGGGGCGCCATGCACGGCATGCGCGAAGGCGCACAAATCAATAATTACCGCCGCACCGTCAGTAACGAAGTGGGCCTGCTGCGCGAAAAAACCGCCGAGCAGGAACGTAACCTGAAAGCGCTGAAAGATGCACTCGATGCCAAAGAGCGCGGCAGCGAACCCATGGCCGCCGCCCGCTAGGCGCTGCATTTCCTTTGATTTCACCCCCCAGTTACGATAAAGGCGCGGCATGGAAAACGCCACACCCGCACGTCACGCCCTGAAGCCGATCACCATCGGCCCGATCACGCTGGAATCGAACGCCATCCTCGCGCCGATGACGGGGGTGAGCGATTTGCCGTTTCGTACCCTGGTAAAGAGCTTTGGCGCGGGGCTGGTCGTGTCGGAAATGATCGCCAGCAAAGCGGTGGTACTGGAAACAAAAAATGCCGAGCGCATGTCGCGCAGCGTGCCGACGGAACGCCCGTTCTCGGTGCAGCTGGCCGGTTGCGAGCCGGAGGTGATGGCCGAGGCCGCCAAGCTGAACGAGGATCGCGGCGCCGATATCATCGATATCAATTTCGGCTGCCCGGTGAAAAAAGTGGTGAACGGCATGGCCGGCTCCGCGCTGATGCGCGAAGAAGCGCTCGCCATGCGCATTCTCGAGGCCACCGCCAAGGCGGTAAAGATTCCAGTAACGCTGAAAATGCGGATGGGCTGGGACCACCAATCGCTCAATGCCGCGGTGTTCGCTAAGCGGGCGGAAGAACTCGGCATCAAGATGATTACTATTCACGGCCGCACACGCTGCCAAATGTATAAGGGCTCCGCCGACTGGGATTTCATCCGCACCGTGAAAGACGCGGTGAAGCTGCCGGTCATCGCCAACGGCGACATCACCACCTACGCCGATATCGACGCGGCGCTCGAGAAATCCGGGGCCGACGGCATTATGATCGGGCGCGGATCGTACGGGCGTCCGTGGTTTATCGCCCAGGCGGCGGAATATATTAAAACCGGCCATAAACGCCCCGACCCGTCGATTCCCGAACAGCGCGACATCATGCTGGCGCATTACGAGGAAATGCTCTCGCTGTATGGTGTCGTCAATGGCGTGCGCGTGGCGCGCAAACATCTCGGCTGGTATGCTGGCGGCCTGCCCGATTCGGCCGCGTTTCGCTACAAGGTGAATACGCAATCCGACCCTGAAGGAGTGAAGGCAACCATTCGCGACTATTACGACGACCTCGCGCAGCGCGGCATTACCGCCCGCGCCCATGAGCGGGTGACGGACGGTGAATAGCGCCGCCGAGTGGCTGGAGGCCATGCCTTACCCGGCTTTATTGCTCGATGCGCACGGCACTATCCGTGCCAGTAATTCCATCGCCCCGTCCCTGCCCCGCCAGTTGCTCGATGCGCTGGAGGATGACCATCCGCTGCGCGCGGCCCTGCGCCGGGTGCTGGAGGAAGAGCGCACCACCCGTTTTGCCGAACTGCGCCTGCCCGGCCTGCCGCCCGGCGAAGCCTTCGTCACCCCCGCGCCGGATGGGTTGGCGCTGCTCAGCCTGCCCGCATCGGCCAGTACCATGCTGGGGGGCGAAACCTTTACCGAGCTTTCCGCCCAGATGGCGGCGATGTTGGCGCATGAAATCCGCAATCCGCTACTTTCCATCCGCGGGGCGGCACAATTGCTGGCTGGCAATGTGGGGGCGGAGGATGCACCGTTAACCAGCCTGATCATTCACGATGTGGCGCGCATCGACCAGCTGATCGCGACGCTGGACCCACTTTCGGTAACGCCGCCGAAAGCGATGCAGCCGCTTAATATCCATGAGGTGCTGGAGCATGCGCGGCTGGCCGCGGTAGCGGCGTTCGGCCCGCACATTCATTACCAGCAGCAATACGATCCCTCCTTGCCGCCAGTGCAGGCCCACCGCGACGCGCTGGTGCAAGCCGTGACCAACCTGATCAAGAACGCGGTGGAAGCGCTCGAGATGGTGGAGGAACCCCGCATCACCCTCACTACCCGCTACACGCTGGGCGAAACACGGCGCAATGCGCACGGCCTGCCGTTGCCCATCGCAATCAGCATTGCCGATAATGGGCGCGGCGTGCCGCCCCGGCTGGAGGAGAGGCTATTTGCCCCGTTCGTGACCACTAAGGTGCACGGCAAAGGGTTGGGATTGTCCATCGTGGCGCGGATGATCGAGGAGCACGGCGGGCTGATCGTGCATGACCGCCCCAGCGAGGGCGGCGCGCGGTTTACTTTATACCTGCCAGCCGCGGCTTAGTGGTCGCATGCCTGAGGTTGTTGTTGCACCGCAGCGGCAGCTTTGCTACCACTGCCTAAAAATTAGGCAACCCCGGTGAGCACGCATGCACGCAAAAACCGTTTTACTGGCCGATGACGATGTGGGGATTCTCACCGTGTTGACCCGCGCCCTGACACAGGCCGGCTATATCGTGCGCGCCTCGGAACATTTAAGCGATCTGGATGCCTGGATCGCCCAAGGCATCGGCGATGCGGTGGTGACCGATGTGACCATGCCGCGCGGGAATGGGCTCGAGGGCTTGGCCCGCTGGCGCAAGCAACGGCCCGATCTGCCGGTGATCGTGATGAGTGCGCATAACACGCTGCTGAATGCGGCAAAGGCGCAGGATCTCGGTGCGGTGACGTTTCTTCCCAAACCGTTCGACCTCGATATTCTGATTGCCGCCGTGCGCCAGGCACTGCAGCAATCCTCGGGCGCAACCGCCGCGATGCCGCGTGAACACGAGCACGAAGTGCGCATCAGCGAGGAGCTGGTGCTGGTGGGAAAATCGTCCGGCATGCAACAGGTGTTTGCCACGCTCGCCAAGCTGATTGGCAATGATTTAACGGTGCTGATTACCGGCGAATCCGGCACCGGCAAGGAAATGGTGGCACGGGCACTGCATGCGTTAAGCCGTCGCAAGGAACACCCGTTTGTGGCGCTCAACATGGCGGCAATTCCGCGCGAGCTGATCGAAAGCGCGCTGTTCGGCCACGAGAAAGGTGCGTTCACCGGCGCCCATCAGAAACAAACGGGCGCGTTCGAGCAGGCGCAAGGCGGCACGCTGTTCCTCGATGAGATCGGCGACATGCCGATGGAAGCGCA
>DITH01000196.1 GCA_002422745.1 Alphaproteobacteria bacterium UBA6189 | reverse complement strand
TCGGCGCCGAACACCATGTCGGGGCGCAGACGGCGCACCCGCTCGCAGAACGCCACGATATCCTGGCGCAAATGCCGCCGCTTCATGCGTTTGAGCACCATATCGTCACCCGCCTGCAGGCTAACATGCAAATGCGGCATCAGCCGGGGTTCCTCGGCGAGCAGGCGGTAGAGTTCATCATCCACTTCCACCGCATCGATCGACGACAGGCGTAGCCGGGGAAGTTCAGGCACCAGCGCCAGCACCCGGCGAATCAGGCTGCCGAGGCTCGGCGCGCCGGGGAGATCCGCCCCGTAATCGGAAATGTCGACGCCGGTAAACACGATTTCGTTATAGCCCGCCTCGACCAGCGCCCGCACCTGCATTACCACCTCGCCTACCGACACGGAGCGCGAATTGCCCCGCCCGAACGGAATGATGCAAAAGGTGCAACGGTGATTGCAGCCATTCTGGATTTGCAGGAAAGCGCGGGCTTTGCCATCGAACGCGGTGACGAGATGCGAGGCGGTTTCCTTCACGCTCATGATGTCATTCACGCGCGATTTTTCAGTCGCCAGTCTCCAGTCGTCAGTCGCCAGCTTAAGCGTACTTTTCTCTGGTGACTTGTGACTGGTAACTAGTTGCCATTCTGCCGCTTTCATTTTTTCATCGTTGCCGAGCACGATATCCACTTCGTCCATCGCGGCAAATCTGGCGGGGTCGATCTGCGCTGCGCAGCCGGTGACGATAATGCGTTTGCCCGGATGCTCGCGGCGTGCCCGGCGAATGGCCTGGCGGGCCTGCGATTCGGCTTCGGCGGTTACGGCGCAGGTATTAAAAACCATCGCGTCGGCCAACCCGGCCGTGGCGGCGTGCTGCTTCATCACCTCGCTTTCGTAGGTGTTCAGGCGGCAACCGAAGGTGATGATCTCGACGGACATGGGCGTGCTAGTAACAAACTCTGACGAAATTGTCACCCGGGCTGAATCCCGGGCACGCATTACCGGCTGCGCGGCCCCATGCTTTGCAGCGCCTGACTTTCTTTCTGCAGTGCGCGCCAGCGACTATTCAGAAGATTCAATTTTAGCTGCGCCGCGTCACGCTTTGGGCCGGTGAACTCTTTATTGTCCAATTCGGCCTGCAAGGTACGGCGTTGTTCTTGTAGGTCATCAAATTTGCGGATGATAGAGGTCACCCGTTTATCCGGATTTTCTGTATAAGCATCACCCATATGGATCTCCTTAGTGGAGAGAGATATATAGATAGTGTGGCGGATAATCGTGTGACAATTCGATGAAATCTTATAGCTCGATTTCACCTTCGAACACATAAGCGACCGGGCCGCTCATTAATACGTCGCCGGATGTGCCGGGCTGCCAGCGTATATGCAGTGTGCCGCCGGGCAGTTCCACCGCCACGTTGCGACCGGTCATCTCGCGCTCGACCCCGGCCACGACGGCGGCACACGCGGCCGAACCGCAGGCCAGGGTAAGCCCCGTGCCGCGCTCCCAGACCTGCATTTTGATATGCCCCGTATCAAGCACCTGGACGGCGCTGATATTGGCGCCTTGCGGGAAAAGCGGATGATGCTCCAGCGTAGGGCCCCATTCATGCAAGCGAATATGAGCCAGATCGCGCACGAAGAAAATCGCATGCGGATTGCCCATGCTGACCGCGGCAGGGTCGCGCAGCAACCCCTCCTCCAGCCCCAGATGCAGGGGGTTGCGGCTCTCGCTTAAGGGAATGTCCTGCCAGCTGAGTTTCGGCGCGCCCATATTGACGGTCACCGCACCATCCTCGGCCCGGCTGCCGGCGCGGATGCCTGCCTTGGTTTCGATACTGGCTTCGGGCTTGCCGGTTTCCTGCATCAGCAGGTCGGCAACGCAGCGGGTGGCATTACCGCAAGTGGCGATTTCGCCGCCATCGCAGTTGTAAATGCGCATGGACGCATCGGCCGTGGTCGACGCCCCCAGCACCACCAGCTGGTCGCAGCCGATGCCGAAATGGCGGTCGCAGAGCCGGCGCACCTGCTCGCGCGTTAGCTCAAGCGGTTTACTGCGGCCATCGAGCACGACGAAATCGTTGCCGGTGCCGTGCATTTTGCGGAAGGAAAGTTTCATCACCATCTCCAGTCACCAGACACCACGCGTCAGCTCAGCTGATGACGGGTGACTGGCGGCTGCTACCTAAAAGGGGATTTCGTCGTCGAGCTCAGCTTCCACTGCGCGGGCGCGCTGGGGCTGGCTTTGGCCGTAGCTGCTGCTACCGCCACGGTCGCCGTAATCGCCACCGCCCGAACGCTCGCCCGAGCCTTTGGTGTCCAGCATGGTGAGGTTGCCGTTGAAACCTTGCAGCACCACTTCGGTGCTGTATTGCTCCTGGCCTTCCTTGTTGGTCCATTTGCGGGTTTGCAGCTGGCCCTCGACATAGATTTTGCTGCCTTTATGCAGGTAGTCCTTCGCCACGCGCACCAGCGCATCGTTGAAGATCACCACGCGGTGCCATTCGGTTTTTTCGCGGCGCTCGCCGGTGTTTTTATCCTTCCAGCTTTCCGAGGTGGCAAGCCGCAGGTTGCAGATTTCGCGCCCGTCTTGCGTGGCGCGCACTTCGGGGTCAGCCCCGAGGTTACCGACCAGAATAACTTTATTGATACTGCCTGCCATGGGATGCTCCTTCACGATTAAGGGCGGTATCATACGGGGGTAGCACTCGATTGCAAGCAGTGCGCTCACGCCTTCCACATGCATTAACCCTTGGTAATTTTATGGGCGCTATGATTGACGTAGCACGCCAATGGCCCATATACTGCCCGGCCCCATTATAAAGCAGGAATCATGACCCAAGACGCTATCTCCATCCGCGGTGCAAAACAGCATAACCTCAAGAATGTCGATCTCGATCTTCCCAAAAACCAATTGGTGGTGATTACCGGTCTTTCCGGCTCGGGCAAATCGTCGCT
>DITH01000101.1 GCA_002422745.1 Alphaproteobacteria bacterium UBA6189 | reverse complement strand
CCTGCTGCTCGATGCGGGCAAGGGCATGGCCGCCGTGATGCTGGCGCGGGCGCTGTTCGACGCCTCCTATACGTTGGTCGCGTTCGCCGTGCTGATGGCGGCCCTGGGCCATATGTATTCGCCCTGGCTGAAATTCACCGGAGGTAAAGGCGTGGCAACCATTCTGGGTGGTGCGCTGGCGTTCTCGGGTCTCGTGGGCGGTGTGTTTTGCGCGGTGTTCCTCGCTGTGTTCGCCTTTGGGCGCTATGTGTCGCTTGCCTCGATCGTCGGGCTGGTGGCGCTGCCCATTGCCGCACTGTACCCGTTTGGGTTTGCACCGGCGCTGCTGCTTGCCTTTGCCAGCGCCGTGGCCATTTATAAGCACCGCAGTAATATCGCCCGCCTGAAGCGTGGCGAGGAACCGAAGATGGGGCGGAGGCACCATGCATAGTTTTATTCCCAATCCCGCCCTGCGTGGCACCGACCCGGTCGATGCGCTGCGGTTGATCCGCTCCGAACAGGTCGGGCCCGCCACGTTTTTCCAGCTGGTGAAATTTTGCGGCTCGGTGGCCAAAGCGCTGGAGATGGCGCCGGGCCTTAGCCAACGTGGTGGCCGCAAAAAACCGATTCGTATTACGCCGCGCGCCGAAGCCGAGCGCGAGTACGAACGCATCCGCGCGTTTGGCGCACGCATTGTCATGTATGGCGAAGCGGAATATCCGCGTCTGCTGCAATTCGTGCCGGATGCACCACCGATTCTTACTATCAAGGGCCATGGGCACCTGATGCGCGAGAACAACCTGATCGGCATCGTCGGGGCCCGCAACGCCTCGGCCAATGGATGCGCTTTTGCCAAAAAACTCGCGTCCGATCTGGGCGCTGCCCAGATGATGGTCGTGTCCGGCCTGGCACGCGGCGTCGATGCTGCGGCACATCGCGGTGCGCTTGGCACCGGCACCGTCGCCGTCATTGGCGGCGGGATCGACACCGTTTACCCGACCGAAAATGCCGCGCTGTATGAGGAGATCATCGCCAGTGGCTTGCTGATTTCCGAGCAGCCATTCGGCACTGCACCGCATGCTAAAAGCTTCCCGGCGCGCAACCGCATTATCGCGGGCATGAGCCGCGGCGTGGCGGTGATCGAGGCGTCGCTGAAATCCGGCTCGCTGATTACGGCCGACTACGCCAACGATTATGGGCGCGAAGTGTTTGCTGTGCCCGGCTCGCCGCTCGACCCGCGCTGCCATGGCACCAACGGCTTGCTCAAGCAAGGCGCGGTGCTGCTGGAATCGGCCAGGGATATTCTTTCCAATCTGTCGCCCATGGGCGAGCTGCCCCTGGCGGAGCCGAAACTACCCCAATTTTCGGAACCCCCCGCCCCGAGCATGAACGACGATATGATCGCGAATGCCCGCGAGGCCGTCCTTGCAGCACTAAGTTATAGCCCTACGTTGCTCGACGATGTGCTGGTGCAAACTGGCCTTACCCCCCATCTGCTGATGGCGGTTTTACTTGAACTCGAACTAGCCGGTCGGTTAGAACGCCACCCCGGCGCACAAATCGCCTTACGATCTGGAGAAATAGCGTGACCCATAACGTGGTGGTTGTTGAATCACCGGCGAAAGCCAAAACGATCAATAAATATCTCGGCAAGGATTTCACCGTACTGGCCAGTTACGGCCACGTGCGCGACCTTCCAAGCAAGGACGGCTCGGTCGAGCCCGACAATGATTTCGCCATGCATTACGAGGTCGATGTCGACTCGAAAAAGCAGGTTAACGCCATTGCCGCCGCCGTCAAAGGGGCCAGCATGCTGTACCTGGCGACTGACCCCGACCGCGAAGGCGAGGCCATTTCCTGGCACGTGCTCGAGGCGCTGAAGATCGGCAAAAAGCTGCCCAAGGACATTGGCGTTAAGCGTATCGCTTTCAACGAGATCACCAAGAAAGCGATTTTAGCGGCGGTAGAAAATCCGCGCGAGATCGATATGGATCTGGTGAATGCGCAGCAGGCACGCCGGGCGCTCGATTACCTCGTCGGGTTTAACCTGTCGCCGGTCTTGTGGCGCAAGCTGCNNTCTGCGAGCGCGAATCGGAGATCGAAATTTTCACGGCGCGCGAATATTGGGATATTACCGCCGCAATGAAAGCCGGTGGCGGCAATTTCACCGCCCGCCTGGTCGAACTTGATGGCCAGAAGCTCGATAAATTCGCCCTGCCGACGGAGGCCGATGCGGCCCGCGCCGTGGCGGCGGTTCGCGCTGCGCATTTTCATGTCGAGAAGGTCACGCCGAAAACCGTGCGGCGCTCGCCCTATGCGCCGTTTTCCACCTCCACCTTGCAGATGGAAGCCAGCCGCAAACTGGGGTTTGGTGCCAAACGCACCATGCAGGTAGCGCAGAAACTCTACGAGAACGGCTTTATCACCTATATGCGTACCGACGGGGTGACCGTGTCGCAGGATGCGATTGCCGAGGCGCGCAAACTTATCGCCACCGAATATGGCACACGCTATGTGCCGGAATCGCCGCGCCAGTATAAAACCAAAACCAAAAACGCCCAGGAAGCGCACGAAGCGATTCGCCCCACCGACCTGTCGCGCCGCCCCGGCAACACCGGCCTGGCGGGCGAGGAAGCCGAGCTTTATGAGCTGGTGTGGAAACGTATGATGGCAAGCCAGATGGAAATGGCCGTCTATGACCAGGTATCGGCCGAACTGCGCGACGCCAGCAGAAAACACGCGCTGCGCGCCACCGGATCGGTACTGAAATTCGACGGGTTCCTATGCCTGTATCAGGAAACCGAGGAGGCCGACCAGAAAACCGGCGACGACGACGAAGATACCAGCCAGCGCCTGCCAGAATTGCGCGAAGGCGAGCCATTATCGACCGAGAAGGTCGAACCGCACCAGCATTTTACCACCCCGCCCCCACGCTATTCGGAAGCGTCGCTGGTCAAGCGCCTGGAAGAACTCGGCATCGGCCGCCCNNCCCCTCGACCTATGCCTCGATCATTTCAGTGCTGGTGGACCGTAATTACGTGAAGCTCGAGAAAAAGCGCTTCATGGCGGAGCCACTAGGCCGCATCGTCACCGCATTCCTGATGAGCTATTTCGACCGGTATGTGGAATATAATTTTACCGCCGACCTCGAAGAACGGCTCGATTCCATCGCCGATGGCGAGCTGAACTGGAAGGAAGAGCTGGCTACATTCTGGAAGGAATTTTACGCTCGGGTGGAAGACAGCAAAAAGCTCACCATCAGCGAGGTTTTAAGCACGGTCGAGCAATTGCTTGAGCCCTATATTTTCGGCACCGGCCCGGCTGCTGCCAGCGCCAAAACCTGCCCGCAATGCGGCAATGGCGAACTGCATCTCAAAACCGGCAAGTTCGGCTCGTTCCTTGGCTGCTCGAACTACCCGGAATGCAACTATACCCGCCAGTTGATCGTCGATACCGATGGCGAGGGCGCCAGCGGTATGGCAAGCGCAGAAGAATTCCCCAAAATGCTGGGCACCGATCCGGTATCGGGCGAGGAAGTCTCCCTGCGTAAAGGGCCGTATGGGGTGTATGTACAGCTGGGCGACGGCAAGAAACCNNCGCACGGGGCTGCCCAAAGGCACCGAGCCGGGCATGGTCGATTTGCCGAAGGCGCTGGCGTTACTGTCGCTACCGCGCGAGGTAGGCGCTCACCCGGAAACGGGCGACATGATTACGGCCAATATCGGCCGGTTTGGCCCTTACCTGCTCCATCAGGGGCAGTACACCAACCTCAAGCCCGAGGATGATGTGCTCAGCATCGGTATGAACCGCGCCGTGACCCTGATCGCCGAGAAAGCCGCCCAAGGCCCCGGCAAAGGCCGCAATGCACCGGAGCCGCTCAAGGAGCTGGGCGAACATCAGGG